>NZ_JBHWJL010000115.1:0-15021 GCF_042731495.1 Streptomyces sp. NPDC059853 | reverse complement strand
GTCGGCACAAGCGGGCAACCGGCCGACCGTCCGCCTACCGGAGCGCTTCCCTCATCAAGGAGCCAACACGTCCGTAGGAATCTCCAGCCTAAGCCGGTCGCCTCATGGCGTCACATCAACACACCTGTGCCTGCACACCAACACGTTTCACGCCTGCACACCAACACGTTCGTCGGCACACCAACACATAGGCTGGGGGCATACCTGCACGTTCGAAGAACCCCCCGCAACCGAATCGGAGATCTTGTGGATGCCGGGCCTCGGGCTGGGGCCGAAGCCGAACTGGCCACCCGTGCCGAACTCGCTGAGCGTTTCAGGGTCAGCGTGTCGACGCTGGAACGCCTGTGGGCCGAGAGGACCACGAACAACCACCCGTCGCCTGCTGACTCCGTTGCCGGCCAATCCGGTCCTGCTCGCCCTCGGTGGGTGGTCAGCGAGTGGGAGCGGTGGTACACGCGGTACCAGGCCGAACGCAGGGGTGTTTCCCGCAGGGAAGGGGACCCGGAGGTTCTCGGAGGGCTGGCGGACTTCGCCCGCGTTTGCGGACACGCCGACGCTTCCACGGTGAGCCACTGGCTCACCGAGCGGCCCGACGACTTTCCCGAGCCGGACGAGTGGAGAGAACTGCCCGGCGGAGGCCGGCGTCCACTGTGGAAGCTGGGCCGGATGTGGGCGTATGCCGACCGCCGTATCTACCGGGGGCAGAAGGGTGGGCGGCGACGCCAGGGAGAAGTAGACCGCCGACCCGAACTGGCCCGCCGTGCACTGGCCGATCATCCGGGCGCGCGTAACGCTGACCTTATCCGGGAGCTGCAGAAGGCGCACCCGGCATCCCGGTCCACCTGGAACAGAATTCTCAACGCCGAACGAGACAAAGCCGAGTGAAACACAATGGGACAGCGTTCCCTTCCCGTGGTCCCGACTCGGCGCGAATGTGCGCGACCGCACCTCCATATTCCGTGATGCTGTGATGCGTCGCTCCGTCTCCGGAACGGCATCGCAGACAAGGAAGGAGAAGACGGTGAATCGAACGGTTGATATTCCGATCGAGGAGTTGCATCCCGGTCTCATCGGGATGGCGATGGAAGTCGGAACTCACGATGGGACCTCGGTGGGTTTTCGCCTCGCTCGTTACGAGAAGAGCGTCCGCGACGGCCAGCCGATGTGGCTGCTGTTCAGCGCCGGCCATCCTTGGCGGATGGAAGTACACGGCGGCAGCCGAATCCGTTGTGTGATGAAGTTTGACGATGGCGGACGGCCGCATGGCCAGTATGCCGCGCAGGTGCCGCCGGCGCCCGCGACCGTGCCGCCCCTGCCTACCGCACCTCCCTCAAACCCTCCCGTCCCCACGGCGTGGATGCCCCCCGTCACCCGACAAGGCTGAACTCGCGTTCCCGCTTCCGGTGGTCCCCGCCCGACTGTCAGCAGTTCGGGCGGGGACCACCGTCTTGTCACGACGTAACCGTGGCCTCTTCACGTCCGGCCGCGGGCGTCGTCGACGCCTGCTGAATGGATCGCAGCTCGGACTCGGGAATTCCCAGCCTGCCGGCCACCGAGCGCACCCGATCCAGCTCCAGCATCCGAGTGGCCACCGCGGCCATGGTGGCCCGCAGCCGCCGGGTTTCCTTCCCCGACTCGGTGCGAACTCTGGCCGCGTACGTCTCCACCTTGCGCCGGGCGGCGACGTCGATTTCTGTGATCTCGGCCTCCGCCTCGAACCAGTGGGTGGCGAGGTCCTCAAGCTGCTGCTCCCGCGCCCGGAGTTCGGCGGTTCGTGCACGGGCCTTCTCGCGGGCCAGCAGTGTTCTCGAAGTCCTGCGTCCTGCCATATTCCTTCCCTTCCTTGAAATCGGGGTAGGGGCCAAAGAAATCATGGCTCGCGAGGGGTGAAAATCACCAACGCGCCAAATCTTCTTGCCGTATGGCTGTCTCAGGCTCGCTCGGGAATGGTCAATTGGGGCAGTCATGCATACCGTGCGATCCATTTGTCTTCCGGGGGAATGCGCCCCGGAAGACAAATGGTCGAAGCTCTTGCATTCACAATGTCACGAGGTAACGTGCGTTCCATGATGACCATTCACAAGCTGACCGCTGGTGACGGTTATCTGTACTACACGCGCGAGATCGCCACCGGCGATGAACGCCGGTCCGGCCGTCGCGAGCTGAGCGACTACTACACCGCCGAAGGCAACCCCCCCGGCGTGTGGACCGGCTCCGGCACAGCCGAACTCGGAGTGTCCGGCACCGTCACCGAGCCCCAGATGAAGGCCCTGTTCGGCGAAGGACTCCACCCCGACGCCGACCGCATCATCGAAGAAGCCATCGACCAGGGCTGCTCACCACCCGAGGCCATCCGCCGCGCCCGCCTGGGCCGCCGCTACTACCGCTACGAACAGACCGAAGGCCCACTGGCCGCCCGCATCCAGGACGCGATCGACCAGCTCGAAGCCAGGAAGAACCGGCCCACCACCAACGAGGAGCGCCGCAGGCTCCGGGGCACGGTCGGCGCCTCTGCCTTCCGCGAGGACTTCGGCCGCTCCCCGAAGAACGCGGAGGAGCTGAGCAGGTATATCACCGCGAACACCCGCTGCGACCGCCGGCCCGTCGCCGGTTACGACCTCGTCTTCCGCAACAAGTACGGCTCCATCCTGTGGGCCCTGGGCGACGAGGAGACCCGCCTCCAGGTCGAAGCCGCCCACGAACAGGCCATCGCCGAAACCCTCACCTGGATCGAGAAGAACGCCCTCGCCACCCGCACCGGCATCAACGGCATCGCCCAGGAAGACGTACGCGGCGGGCTCATCGCCGCCCGCTACCGCCACTACGACAGCCGGCTCGGCGATCCGCTGCTCCACGACCACGTCGTCGTCGCCAACAAGGTCCGCGGCCTCGACGGCAAGTGGCGCTCCATCGACGGCAAGCTGCTGTACGCGATGGGCGTGGCAGCCAGCGAGCTGTACAACCAGCGCGTCGTCGAGGAGCTGTGCCGCCGCCTCGGTGTCCGGGCCGAAGAACGCGAGGTCACGCCGGGAAAGCGCCCGGTGATGGCCATCAGCGGCCTGGACGACGACCTGATGGACGCCTTCTCCAAACGTGGACAGGACATCCGCGCCCACCTCGAACCCCTCCTGGACGAGTACCGCACCCGCCACGGCAAGGAACCGGACGTTCGCGCCCGCATGGCCCTGATCGAACGCGCCGCGCAGCAGACCCGGCCACCGAAGAAGAAGGCCCGAGCACTGGCCGACCTCCGCGCAACCTGGCGAGCCGAGGCCGTACGCCTCTTCGGCGCCCCCCGCGTCAACGGCCTGCTCGACACCAGCCGCGGCGCAGTGAACGCACCAGCTGCCGAGGTGGACGTGCCGGAGACAGCGGACACGGTGCTGGAGGTCGTATCGGGCGAACGATCGGTGTGGGGTCGCCGCCATATCCTGGCCGAGGCGCGCCGCCAGGTGGTCCGTCTCACGGGCGGCCGGGGAGACACCGCCGGCTTGGCCGAACGCATCACCCAGCAGGCACTCAACGCGGGCTCGCTGAACATCACTCCGCCGGAACTCCATACCCCGTTCCCGCCGCTCCAGCGGGCGGACGGCACGAGCATCTACCGCCGTCGTGAGTCCGAGCTGTATACCTCCGCCGAGGTCCTGATGAACGAGGAACGCGTCCTGGACGCGGCTCGTCGGACGGTCGCCCCGGCGTGCTCTCGGGAACGGTTCCGAGTCGCGGCCGAGCGATGGAACGGGCCCCGGCTGGACGCCGGCCAGGAGCGCTTGTCCGAAGTGTTCGCCTGCTCGGACAAACAGGTCGCCGCCGGCATCGGCCCGGCCGGTTCGGGCAAGACGACCGCGCTCCGGCTGGTACGCGACGCGGTGGCCGCCGGAGGCGGACGCCTGATCTGCCTGGCGCCATCCGGCCGAGCGGCGAAAGTACTGGAGAACGAACTCGGCACCGCCGCCCACACCCTGCACAGCTGGCTCGCACACCGCAACCGCCTGGCCGAAGGCCGCCGCATCAAGGATGTCTACCAACTCCGCCCCGGCGACGTGATCGTGGTGGACGAGGCCGGAATGGCCGGCACACGAAACCTCGCCCGTGTCATCGCCGAGGCTGAACAGGCCGGCGCTCTCGTCCGCCTGATCGGAGACCCTGCACAGCTCGGCGCGGTGGAGTCCGGGGGAGCGCTCCGCCTGGTCGCCCACGAGGTCGGCGCGGTTGAGCTGGAGGCGCTACACCGTTTCCGAACGGAGGGCGAGGCGGAGGCAACCCTCACCTTGCGGGACGGCGCTCCCGAGGAGGCGTTCCGCTGGCACGCCGCCCACAACCGCGTGGTGGGCGGCGACGCGGAGACGATGCTGGACTCCGTGTTCACCGCCTGGCAGACCGACACAGAGGCCGGTCTCGGGTCGCTGATGATGGCGGACGACACCGAGAGCGTTCGCGCGCTCAACGCCCGCGCCCAGGCATTCCAGATCGCCTCCGGTTCCCTCGACCTCAGCCGCACGATCCCGCTACGGGACCAGCTCCACGCCGCCGTGGGCGACGTCATCGTGACCCGCAAGAACGAACGCCGCCTCCTGGTCAACGGCGCCCGCGACTTCGTGAAGAACGGCGACCAATGGCACATCGAACACCTCGACCGCGCAGGCAACGCCCGTGTCCGCCACACCACCCACGGGGGTCGGACCACTCTTCCCGCCCGCTACCTGCACCGGCACGTCGAACTCGGCTACGCCAGCACCACCCACCGCGCCCAGGGCCTGACCGTGGACACCGCGCACGGCCTGATCACCGCCCGCACCAGCCGAGAAGCCGCCTACGTCATGGCCACCCGAGGCCGCCGGACGAACCACCTGCACGTGGTCGCCGACGAGGGCCAGACCATGCACGACGTCCTGGACACCGTCGCCCGCTCCAGCCGGCCCTCGGTCTCCGCCCACGAAACCATCCGCACCGAACAAGACCACGCCTACGGCATCGCCCAGCTGGCCGCCGAGTACACCGACGCCCACCACCGCGCCGACACCGAACGCCTGAAGAACCTCGCCCGCCGCACCCTCGGCCGGGCCGCCGAGCAGTTCACCACGGCCGACGCCTGGCCGGCCGTCGAACGCGCCCTCCGAACCGCCGAAGCGGACGGCTGGACCACCGCCCGCATCCTCACCCGCGCCTACGCAATGAGCGGCTTCACCAACGCGGAAGACCCCGCCGCGGTCCTGGCCTGGCGCATCCACGCCCACATCACCGAAGCCCGCGCCACCGCCGAACGCACCGCCCACCGCCCCCGCCCGCTGAAACACCTCAGCGACCAAGCCCTCGCCCGCCTCAGCCAGACCAGCCCCGGCGACGCGATCGCCGAAGCCCGCCACCGACTCCGCCTCGCCCAGCACACCCACGACCGGGACGCCGCCCGAGCAGCAGCCGAAGAACTCGCCCACCTACGCCGTACGACCTTCCTTGGCCGCGAACGCCTCCACCCCGCCGGGATCATCGCCGAACGCATCCGCGCCGAACAACGCTTCCGCATCCGCCTCCCCGACAACCCGCCCCCACAACCGGATCACGCCGGTCCGCTACCCGACTGGCTCGCCCCCACCACCGCCCTCCACCACCCAGACACCTCAACTGAGTGGCGCGACCACCTCACCGAACGACGAAGAGCACTCGCCGACCGCCTCGCCCACAACGGCACGCTCCTCGCCACCGAACCACCCCCCTGGACCAGCGCTCTCGGCCCTGTCCCACAGGAAAAGGTCACCCTACGAGCCACCTGGGAACGAATGGCAGCACTGGCCGACGCCTGGAGAACCCGTCACGGCATCATCGACCCCGCCACCCCCGGAATCGGCGACCAGCCAGCGCAGACCGAAGACGCCCGCGCCTGGACAGTCCTCCACCAGCGCATCCAGCAAACCGCCCGACGAACTCGCGCCCACGCCACAGCCAAAGTCCGACCCCACCGCCCCGCCATCGGCACAACGATCGCTGCCCGAACAGCAGGAAACATTCACCGAGCGCTGCTGAACGAGATCACCGACCCCAGCACCCGGCGAGACATGGAGACAGCGGCGCGAACGTTCGCTGACGAGGCTCTTCGCGCGGTAATAGGAGGAGACGAGCCTCCCGAAGCATGGGTCCGCCAAGTCCCCGCCCCCGACTCCGATGATGAGGAGCAGCACCCGCACTGGCTCCAGGTGGTGACCGCCGTAGCGGCGTGGCGGCTGATCCACCCCTCCGATTCGGAAGAGGCGATGACGGACAGACCAACTAGTCGTGCCCTTGATGTACATCAACTTCCTCTGCAAGCGGCTGTGACGCTCTACCAGCGTTCACGCTTCCAGCAGCGTTTCAGCACAACCCGAAGGCCGGGGGCCACTCCACCTGTTGGGATCAGTCCACCAGGATGCCGCAGCGGGGAGACCGGGGCAAGGCCAGCTGGGGAGGGGCGTGAGCCGACGCAGCCGAGGCGGGGAAGGTAGCAGGTAGGAGAGGAATTCAAACGGAGCTACGAGCCCTGACATTCATGACCGTTTGACAGTGACCGCCGCGCCCCCTTTCCCCAGTGGGGACGATGAGGACACGTCGTGATCCTCGGCGCCCCGTCGTCGCGCAGCTGTTGAGACCGCCGGTGGGGGTGGTGAGGACTGGTGACCGGCCCACGCCGGGCGTTCCCGCCCCTGCGAGCAACTCCACCCTGACCGGAGCCGTGGAACCCGGCGACCACCAGACGCGACAGCCGGGCCATCAGCCTGGCCACCACCAGCCCGAACAACGAAACGGCCCGCCGATGAAACCGACGGGCCATCACGAAAAATCGAGGTTAACTGTCTGGGAGGTTAGGGAACATCACCAGAAGTGAATGGGGGCCCTCTTGTTCAACCCGTCACCAAGCCGTACTTGTAGAACTCCTCACGCACCTCGGGGATTTCGAGGGCTCCCACTGACTCAAAGTAACGGACGGTCTGCTGTGCAGTTAGGGCCGTATGCTCCTGCACCACACGCTCCGAGAGTACTTCACCGATTACCTGCTCCGTGTCATCTCGCCCCAAGCCGTATCCATGCAGTTCTTTCCGTATCTCTTCGATGTCCGGCCTGAGGAAAGCGTCGATGAGGCTGGGCGTCAAGAGAGCCGCCTGATGACGTGTGGTGGGTGCTAGTTGACCCCACAACCTGCGGAGCAACGTAGCAAAGTAGGCATGGTGCCTGCCTTCATCCAAGGCGTGGTCTCGAATAGTGTCGCGAACCACCGGGACGACGCGGTGACCGCTCGGGATTTCGGCCAGGGTGGCGGAGATCAAGGTCTCGGAGACGATCACAAAGAGAAGCTCGGTCAGGTTGCGCAGATCTGGTCCGGCATTCTCGATGGTCAGTTCCAGTCGACGTAAGAAGTAAGGACGTTCGGGTAGTCGAGCGGCAATTCCTGTCTGCTCGTGGACCTGGCGCGCCAGGTCCACGGAGAAGAGGGAGTGGTAGGCCTCGTCGCAGTACATTTTCAGTGCGTCGAAGCGCATCTCATCAGGCATGTCTACCCGAACACTGCCGTGCGCGATACCGAGGATGGTCCGATTCACCACCAAGTATTCGAGCTTTGCGGTGAAATCGAGGTACCGGTACAAGTGCTGGATCAGGACTTGCTCAAAAATCGGTGGCGGAAGCGCCTGAACGAGAGAGTGCTGAGCAATGGGAACAAGTTCTGGAGGGAAGAAATAGGTGAATTCATCGGGTTGCTTCTCGAGTATGCGGCGAGGCGCGTGGCGTACGCTGGCCCGCTCGTACCAGGTACGAAACGGGCTGCGGTACTCCTCATCAACTGCTCCGCCGTCCGTCTCAGGGGAGGAGGAGAACGACTGAGCCAGCAGGTCCCGAGGACAATAAGAGAGAGCTGAGCAGCCAACGAATAGGCCCACGATTCCACACATTATCGATCACACTCCTTTGTCTTTGGATTAGAACAGTCTTAGCTGACCTGTTCGCTGGGCGCGGCGTTCACCAAGGCGGAGCGTTAGCGATGCGAGGGCAAGAAGCAGAAGGCTAAGCCCGGTAAGCGTGAACAGTATGCCCGTGAGGTCACCCAGCCCTTTTCCCTCGAGTAGGGCACCTCGGACGACTTTCAGGCTTCCAGTGAGCGGAAGGAAAGTGCCGATCACGGAAATCCACCCGGGAAGAGCTGCCAGCGGAAGTCGTGCGCCCCCCGCGAACGCCATCGGCTCGTTGAACAGCGTGAAAAGAAAGGCTGAATCGCGGGAGAATATCAGCAGACTGTTCAGGAACGCACCCCAGGAAACCGCAGGTACGACGAGAGCAAGAAACACCACTACGAACATGCCGGGACTCTCCAAATGCACCGCACCTGGGATCACTGTCAGGGCTAGCCCGAAGCAGAGAAAGAGCCAAACGTTCTGCAGCAGTGCGCCGACTCCATTAGCTACTACTAAGAGAAGACGAGGAGCAGGAGAGAGGAATAGTAGTTCTAGTGTTCCCGTCTGCCGCTCGAAGGAGAAATGCCATGCGGACTGGACTAGCGCGAAGAAGAATGCGAAGCCCAAAGCACCGGTCGCAAGGAACGCCAGCAGCCCGCCCTGAGTACTGTCCGCAGACCATATTGCGTTGGTGTTTTCCTCCACTACGGGGCGTACGGTGTAATAAGTGGTGAGCAGTTGCAGCAACGGCCACAGCAGCATGGAGAAGAAAATGATTCTGCTGCCACTCATCCTTCGGTGCTGTTTTAGGACCTCCGCTGTGAGGATCCCGAAGGCTTCCTTCATTCCGTTTTGCCCCCCCGTACCGGGGACGGTTCGGTTGCGTCGGCCAGCGCCAGTATTGCGCCTTCCAACGAGGGGTTGTTGATCGTGAGGCCAGCAACAGCGCCTCCTGCGGCGACAATTGCTGTTACGAGCGGTCCCGCGATGTCGTCAGTGTGACTGAGCGAAACCACCAGTGATCCGTCGTCACGCTGCAGGTATGTGACTGGGGCACCCACTCTTTCCCCGAACTCGGAGGCTGCACCGACAATCGTCTCATCTGGGCGCGGCACCACCACCTCAACGGTGCGCCGTAGTCCAGCCGACGCGGTCAGTACGGCTGGGCTTCCTTCCACTAGGTGACTGCCCCGTGCGATCACGTAGACGTGCTGGCATAGCTCTTCGACTTCAGTCAGATAATGAGATGTGAGCAGGATGCCCTTGCCCTCTGTGACCAGCTTGGCGATGACTCGGCGCAAATCGCGAGCGATCGGCGCGTCCAGCCCCAGGGTCGGCTCATCCAGCAGCAGATAGGCTGGATCGTTTATGAGACCGCGGGCGATGGCCAGACGTTGGGTCATGCCACGGGAGTAACGCTCCACCAAGGTATCGGCCGCCTCCGCAAGCCCGACAGTGTCGAGCAGTTCATCGGCGCGGGGACGGAGTAGCTGAGTGGAGACCCCATAGAGTCGACCGAAATAGTGCAGGTTCTCCCGGCCGGTCATCCGCGCGTAGACCATGCGTTCCCCGCCGGCGATCAGGTTGAGTCGCCCGCGTACTGCGCGGGCGTTTGCGACACTGTCCAGACCGTCGACTGTGACAGTGCCTGAGGTCGGACGCAGCAGCGTCGAGATCATCTTGATTGTTGTCGTCTTGCCAGCACCGTTGAGCCCCAACAGCCCGGTGACCCGACCACGAGGTATGGACAAGGTGAGCCGGTTCACAGCTGTCTTCTGTTTGCGCGGCCCGAACATCTTGTCGCGCACGATGAAGCTTTTGTGCAGGTCACGCGCGACGATTTCCTCGGCCATTATCAGAATGTCCTTTCCATCACTCGCCGCTCGGCGCGAGGCAGTAGCCACCAGCTGGCGAGCAAATACACCGAGCAAAGAGCCAGGCAGGCAGCCATGCGGGGCCCCGTCTCCGCGATATCGAAGACTCCAGAGAGCCCTTCCCTGAGGACATCCAGGGCGGGGGTGACCGGAAGGGTTTCGGCCAACCACTGCAAGGGCGACGGCAGATATTCCCGAGGGAAGGTGAACCCACACACCAAACCCATGACGAGAAAGAGCGTGTTCTGAGAGATGTGGGCCTCGGATGCGAAAAGCATCACCGCTCCCAAGATCAGCGACATGCTAAAAAGTGCCAATGTGAAGATCCCCACACCGACTACGAGTCCCAAGAGGTGTGGTGTGGGAAAGGCGACGCCGATGAGCAAGGCCACGACAGTAAGAGCACCCGCCTCAGCTAGGGTGCTTACCAGTGCAAAACTGGCAAAACCAATCATGTAGGGAACTCGCGTCGCGGGGGCCACAAGAAGCGCAACGATGGTGCCTTCGCGCTCCTCGGTGATTAGCGCCTTTGCCGTCCAAAGGAGCATGCGGACGGCGAAGGCGTAGGTAATGGCACCGACCGCGATATAGCCGAGGTAATCGCCGGAGCCAGCGTACGCGGAGAAAGTTGCACTCACGCGCCTGCCACCTGCGACAAAAGCGAAATAGGCGAGCACCATTGTCAGAGCCCCAGCGAGCACAGTTGACGTGAAGTACGTCCATGGGTAAGCCCGCCGGTTTGTTTGCCACATCCTCTGATACGTACTAAAGGCAATGCGCACGATTCAGACCTCGTTTACGACCACTACCCCGGCAACAACGAGGTGCTGTAGCAACTCGGACGTGTCGGAAATGGCCTCTGCGATATCGATGTCATATTCAGTGGCGACAAGTTGTCCGAGGTCCGCCACGGAGCGCTGTCCATCAACACCCTTGAGGATGAGTGCTGCGGTCTCGGACAGTTCTAGGGCGTGCTCACCACGGGCAACGAATGTCTTCCCGCGGAAGTTACGGAAACGTGCCTCTGTGACGGGCTGCGGCACGGTCTCCGGACTGAGCGTCATCCGATCTCCACCTCCATAGAAATGCTCTTGCAGAGCGCCAGAACCTCCTCGACCCAGTGGCCGGGTGTGACGGGGTCGTACGTGCGCATTGTCTCTATGTTCCAGTAGAGTTCGAAAGGCAGTTGAGGAGACGTTGTCCGGAACCGGCGGGCACGCCACTTGGTCAACCGTCCGTATTCGCCAGCCGATACCAGCAGCCCGTCGATTGCATGGCCGAAGGCCAACTTGGCTGAGAGAATCGCCGCCTCCAGGTCGCCGGACCTGAGTTGGCCCAGTGCGTCCTCGCGGAAATCATCCGATTTTCCGAGACAGTCAGAAATTAGAAAAGCCCGAAATGCGGAGGCGTCCAATGTATTACGCTGTTCGGTTACCCACTTTTCGCCTGTTACTGGAATGCAGTTGCGAAGTCGTTCTAGGAAGCGTTCTTCCTCGTCGGAAAGAAAACTGCTCAGGGAGGCACCCGCTTCGAACTGCTGCCAGGAGACTTTGTCGAGCATCTGTCTGGCTTGGGCAGAAGTCCAGTATTTAATCTCCCAACGTCTGCCATCGCTGTGGATTACTTCGGTCGTTACCTGAGTCGGGTCCAAGGGAACCTGAATAACGGCTCCCATTCCACCCCCCCTCGGTTTATCGCAGACGACGTAGATGTCGACATCGCTGGTAGAATTTCCCCAGCCTCGTGCGAGTGATCCGACAAGAAAAGCAGACTGACAATCGGGCCCCAGCAGGTCGCGTCCGGTTAGCACATTGCGTATGGCCGTCACATCTGGGGTCATGGCATCGAAAGCCTTCCCTTGTTTTCACGCTGCAATTGAAGAACTGCTGCGGGAACGTTGTTTAGTAGATGGGCGAGAAGCGCGGGGTACAACGATTCGGAAAGCAATGTGAGGATTAGCAGTACTGCGCTGGCGAATATCTCTGTGAGCAACGCCCTATCCGACGCCCGCCCGTTGGTTCCGGGGGAGACATGGTGGCTGGCGACGAACGCGACAGCTCCGAGCAACACCAACGGGCCCAGGGCGGAAGCCTGGGATGCCACAGTGAGGGCGATTCCCCGGAAGAGAACTTCTTCGCCGCATGGACCTGTCAAGGTAATCGTTGCACGAGCTATACCATGTGTCCGCGGAGTTGGGCCCATGAGGAACGCCAGCTCTCCCGAATGCAGGGCCCGCATGTCCATTCCGCCCGCCAGCAGCAGAGCCATCCCAGTCATGCAGCCAATGGGGTACCACCACCAGGCCGGTGGGGCCCCGAAGACGGTTAGTCCGGCGGCCAGGGCCACCGCAAGGGCGCCCACCGGCGCGACGAGGCCGCACAAAGTCTCAACCCAGAAACTCCGTCCGCTCCGCGAGTCTCTGGGGAGCCGCCACGGCAGAAGCTGCGGGACTGTGCCCAAGACCACGAGCCCGGCGATCCATCGCCACGGACCACCTTGGGTCCATAGCGCGATGGCGAAAGCGAAGACGCAAGCGGCAGCAGCGACTCTACTTCGTTCGGGGCGCCACTTTTCCCAGTCAAAAGTGAAACGGAGTGGACCAGTGATCCTTCTTCCTGAGACCTGTTCAGGAAAAGTCACGACCTGTTCTCCACTGTAAGTACGCCAAGCTCGATAGAGTCGCTGATGAGATTCCTCGCGACGTTGATATCTTGGGGTTCCCCACTCAACAACTGGCCGAGGCTCTGAACGCCATCGAAGCTCCCGAGCAGCCCAAACCACCCAGGTGCCTCGTTTTCATCGATGATATATTCGATGGTGCCATTAACCGCGACGTAGCCCATTCCTGGCGTACCGGGCGAGGCGAGCAATAGTACCGAGTCGGGAAGCTTTAGTACCGTATCCTCACCGATCTCAGGGCGGTGCAGTACCTCCGCCTCGATGTCCGGCCGTTGTTTCTCCCAGTCATTGATGACAATTTGGCGTGGCACGACAGCCGGCACTGCGGACACCGGCGGAGTCGGCATGCTCTCTGTCATTTGTTCGAGTAGGCCAAGATTGACGACTCGCAGCAAAAACTCGACGTGCCCGGAGGACGGATCTTCCTGCAGGTCCCGCAGGGTGGCCCGAGCGTTGTCAACGTCGATATACGTGCCTGAGCCCGGACTGGAGAGTGCCTCCTCAAGGAGGGCGTCTCCTTCCCGTGCCAGCATCGCGGCGAACGCCCGGTATGTGTGGTGGACGCCGGCGCCATAAAAGAAGGGTACCTTGGGACGTTGTGTGAATTCCGGTGGTAGGACATCTCGCATGGCCTCGCGCAGGATGCGTTTGTCCCAAACGAGACTAGGCCGCAACTCTGGGGGGATCCGGGCCACGAGCTCCAGGAGGCGGTGATCAAGAAAGGGGACACGGGCTTCGATGCCACTTCCAGCGGCAGTGCGATCCTCGTGCCAGCAGTTGTACTGCTGGATATCCCGGTACTTCCATCGAAAGAACCGCTCGTAGGGGTCACCCGTGCGATTCTTTACCTGGCCAAGGATCTCACGACGGAGCAAAGGCCGGGAGGACTGATCCCACCAGGATCCGAGGCCCAGGTGATGGCCTGGATCCTCAAGAAGGCTCATCTTTTCTATATTGTGGACAAAGTCATTCCAACTTCCACCGTTGGCTATAGAAAGAGAGTATCCTCCGTTGAACTCATCACTGCCACCTCCGAGCAGCATCCCTTTGATTTCCGGATATTGCTCCTTCACAAAGCGATACATTTCCCGCTTGTAGAAGATCTCGGGGCCGCATTGTGGGCTCTCTAGAAGCCACAAAAGCTGCTTCCACTCGTCGGCCGTGGGAATTTGACGAGTATCGAAGAGAACCTGATGATTATCGAGGCCAAGTAGGGCTGCAGCGCGATGTCCTCCCTCGGCGTCTTGGTTGACTAGAGTGCTGCCATTGAGAGCGGTGAAGCTGCGGGGACGGATAGAACTGAGCGCCGCCACAGCTGCGGAGTCGATGCCGCCGCTGAGGAATATTCCCAATTCGACATCAGCCGTCTCACATTCGCGAACCGACTCTTGCAGCAGCTCGCCATATGTACGGATAAAGTCGACCTCAGTCGTCTCGTCGTCCCGCCCGAATTCGGGAAACTCCCAGTAGCGGTGGTGGGAGACAGCGCCGGTACGCAGGTCGGTAGTTACAACGGTTGCTGCCGGCACGAGCTCGATCTCTTTGAACCAGGTGTTTGGGCTGCCGTCTGCAAACACTGGGGCGCCGCTCATTGCTTGATCTGCCAGGGCGCTTTCCCAGTCGAGCTCGCGCGGACTAGCGTGATCTAGGAATACCGCCTTCATTTCTGAGCCAAATACAACCCGCTCACCATTCCGATGATGAAAGAGAGGCTTGACCCCGAACCTATCTCGAGCGAAATGAAGTTGATTCCGGCGCTTGTCCCACAAGGCCAGAGCAAACATTCCTCGCACGCTATTCAGAAAACGTAGGCCGTCCCGCTGATAAAGATGCAATAGAACTTCACAATCCGACCCGGATTGGAAGCGCGTTCCTGCGGGAAACCCGGAGGCGAGTTCTCGGTGGTTGTAGATTTCGCCATTGGCGATGAGAACGAGACTTCCATCCTGACTAACCAGCGGCTGGGAGCCCGCGAGTGGGTCGACAAGCGACAGGCGAGTAAAAGCGAGACCTACGGGGCCCGATCTCAGAATTTCCACCTCGTCGGGTCCGCGGTGTGCCACGGCGCGCGCCATTGCACGCAGCACACTGTCTGTACCCTCGGACAGCGAGCACCCGTCTATACGTGCTATTCCAGCAAGTCCACACATGACTACCCCACTCGCAGGTATGGAAAAACAAGGGGCCGGTCGGGGCAGCGTCGATTTTTCAACGTCGCCCCGACCGGCGAACCATCACGGGCTGACAGTGAGGATGGTGCCGAAAGTCACCGTCTTGGCGGTCGGCTTGATGTACTTCTTCATTCTCTTCACCTCCCTTCAGGATAAAGTTGCCCGAGCGGAGGAGGGTATCGGAATGTTTCCGGTAGGCCCGCCTTGTTCGGTAGACACATCCTCTAACACTCTCATCCGAGATTCCAGGGTGCTGCGCCGACGTGATACCGCCACGGTGAATACGAGGGGGTGACATAACGGAATGCTCACCATGCTTGCGGCTCGCATGCTGGAGGAGGGCGAAAATGTAAGAGTGGCGATGGCCGGCAACCCCTCGGG
>NZ_JBHWJL010000114.1:11545-15675 GCF_042731495.1 Streptomyces sp. NPDC059853 | reverse complement strand
AGCTCGGCGTTTCCGTCCGTGAGGAGATCGACGGCGTCGCCGCCGGGCAGATGGCCGCCCTTGATGAGCACCCAGCGCGGCCCGTACGCCAGCACCGCCTCCGCCGCCGCCCGCAGGTCGGACTCGGCGGTGACCCGTACCCCGGTGAGCTGGGCGACTTCGTCCAGGTTGGGGGTGACGACGGTCGCGGCGGGCAGCAGCACGCTGCGCACGGCGTGCAGCGCGTCGGCTGCCAGCAGCCGGTCACCGTGTTTGGAGACGCCGACCGGGTCCACCACCACGGGTACGGCGACGCCCTCCAGCAGCGCGGCGACGGTCTCCACGACGGCGGAGGTGCCGAGCATGCCGGTCTTCACCGCCTGGACCCCGATGTCGTCGACGACCGAGCGGAACTGGGCGCGTATCGCCTCGGTGGGCAGCGGCCAGGCGCCCTGCACACCCAGGGAGTTCTGCGCGGTGACGGCGGTGAGCACGCTCATGCCGTGGGTGCCCAGCGCCAGCATGGTCTTCAGGTCGGCCTGGATGCCCGCGCCGCCGCCCGAGTCGGAACCGGCGACGGTCAGCACCCGGGGCGGCGCGGCGGAGTCGGGACGGGGGGCGGGGGCGGCCGCGGCGGAGGTCATGGCCCCGACCCTATTCAGCCGCCCGCACCGAAGTGGTCCCAGCCCCCGTCCCGCTCCCACGGGGCGCCGTCCACGGTCACCTGGGGCCGTACGCTGCCCCGGGCCGGCAGCACCTGGCCGATCACCCGCCAGCGGGCGGGGAGTTTGGTGTCGGCGGGGAAGGTCGCCACGATCGCGTGGTCCTCGCCGCCGGTGAGCACCCAGTGCAGCGGGTCGACGCCCACCGCGTGCCCGATGTCGGACATCTGGGCGGGCACGTCGAGGGCGGCGGAGTGGATGTCGATCCGTACGCCGCTGCTGTGGGCGATGTGCCCGAGGTCGGCGATGAGTCCGTCGCTGACGTCCGTCATGGCGGTGGCGCCGAGCGCCGCGGCGGCGGGGCCGGCGTGGTACGGGGGTTCGGGGCGGCGGTGGGCCTCGACGAACGCGCGCGGGGAGCGGAAGCCCCGGGAGAGCACGGTGAATCCGGCGGCGGACCAGCCGAGCCAGCCGGTGACGGCCAGCAGGTCGCCCGGGCGGGCGCCGGCGCGCGTGACGGCCTCGCGGTCGCGCAGGTCGCCCAGGGCGGTGATGGAGACGGTGATGGTGTCGCCGCGCACCACGTCGCCGCCCGCGACGCCGGCCCCGGCAACCTGGCATTCGTCGCGGATTCCGTCCATCAGTTCGGTGGGCCAGGTGACGGGCAGTTCGGCGGGGACGACGAGGCCGAGCAGGATGGCGGTGGGCACGGCGCCCATCGCGGCGATGTCGGCGAGGTTCTGGGCGGCGGCTTTGCGGCCGACGTCGTAGGCCGTGGACCAGTCGCGGCGGAAGTGCCGTCCCTCCAGCAGGATGTCGGTGCTGGCGACCACCCGCCGGTCCGGGGCGGCGATCACCGCGGCGTCGTCGCCGGGGCCGAGACGTACGGCCGGAGTGTCGCCGATCCGGGAGGTCAGCTCCCGGATCAGCCCGAACTCCCCCAGCTCCCCCACACTGCCCTTCACTCGGCTCTCCTCAGCTCGCTTCGGTGCCGCCGCGGGCGATCCGCGGCGATCCGCACCGGACGACGTCTCCCGGTACAGGTCATGACGCGCTACGGTAGCGCCCCCGCTCCTCGTAGCCGCTGTGGAGGACCTGTGGTACAGGCGTACATCCTGATCCAGACCGAGGTGGGCAAGGCGCATGCCGTGGCCGAGGTCATCTCCGAGGTACCGGGGGTGATCAAGGCCGAGGATGTCACGGGCCCGTACGACGTCATCGTCCGCGCGGAGGCCGCCTCGGTCGACGATCTGGGGCGGCTGGTGGTGGCGCAGGTGCAGCGGGTGCCGGGCATCACCCGCACCCTGACCTGCCCGGTGGTCAATCTGTAGGGCGTTTTATGCTGACGGCGTGAGTCGCACCGTTCGCTTTTCCGGCACCGTCCCGGCCGCTTCGGCGGTCCTGTTGGCGCTCGCGGGGTGCGCGGCGGCGGACGGCGCGGAGGGCGCCCCCTCCGTGGTGGCGCCGTCACCGGACGCCGCAGCGGCTGAGGTGTGTGACGCGTTGGACGCCGCCCTGCCGGAGCGGGTGGAGGGCGGGGAACGGGCGGACGGCGACGGCATTCCCCCGTACGCCGCCCTGTGGGGCGACCCGGCCATCGTGCTGCGCTGCGGCGTGCCGCTGCCGCTGGTGCTGACGCCGGGCGAGGAGAGCTACGACCCGCTCGCGGACGCGGTGGACGTCAACGGTGTCTCCTGGCTGCTGGAGGATGCGCCCGGCGGCGGGAAGCTGTTCACCACCACGCACCGCACGGTGAACGTGGAGGTGTCCGTGCCGGCGGCGTACGCGCCCGAGGTGAACCCGCTGGTGGATCTCGCCGAGGCGATCGCCGGCCAGGTGCCGCTGGACGAGCTGTACGCGCAGGAGGAACTGTACGGCGGGCCGCCCGCCGGGTCCTGAACGGCGCCGGTACGGGGCGGGCCCGCGCCGGCGCCGCCCCGTACGGCCGTCCGTTCCGCCGGCCTAGCGCAGCCCCGTCGAGCGGCGCAGCGCGGCCTGGATGAGCCGGTCGATCAGCTCCGGGTAGTCCACGCCGCTGGCCTGCCACATCCTCGGGTACATCGAGATGGGGGTGAAGCCGGGCAGGGTGTTGATCTCGTTGATGACGAACTCGCCGTCCTCGGTGAGGAAGAAGTCCGCCCGCACCAGGCCCTCGCAGGAGACGGCCTCGTAGGCGAGCACGGCCAGTTCCCGGACGCGGTCGGTCTGCTCGGGGGTCAGCGGCGCGGGCACGATGCCTTCGGCCGAGTCGAGGTACTTGGCCTCGAAGTCGTAGAAGTCGTGGTCGGAGACGGGCGGGATCTCGGCGGGGACGGAGGCGCGCGGCCCGTCCTCGAACTCCAGGACACCGCACTCGATCTCCCGGCCGCGCAGCAGCGACTCGACGATGATCTTGGGGTCGTGCGCGCGGGCCTCGGCGACGGCCTCGTCCAGGCCCGCCAGGTCGTCGACCTTGGTGATGCCCATGGAGGAGCCCGCGCGGGCGGGCTTGACGAAGACCGGCCAGCCGTGATCGCCGGCGAAGTCCACGATCTTCTTCCGGGCGGCGGCGGGGTCGGTGTCCCACTCGCGGGGGCGGATGACCGTGTAGGGGCCGACCGGGAGGCCGAAGGAGAGGAAGATCCGCTTCATGTACTCCTTGTCCATGCCGACGGCGGAGGCCAGCACGCCGGCCCCGACGTACGGCACGCCGGACAGCTCCAGCAGTCCCTGGAGCGTGCCGTCCTCCCCGTAGGGGCCGTGCAGCACGGGGAAGACGACGTCGACCTCGCCCAGGTCCTTGGGCACGGAGCCGGGCTCGGCGAGGACGACCTCGCGCGCGGCCGGGTCCACCGGCAGCAGCACCGAGCCGCCGCCGGGTTCGGCGATCCCGGCCACGGTCGGGAGTTCGCGGCCGGAGAGGGCCATCCGCTCGGGATCGTCGGCGGTCAGCGCCCAGCGGCCGTCGGTGGTGATGCCGATGGGCAGCACGTCGTACCGCTCCCGGTCGATCGCGCGGAGCACGGCGCCCGCGGTGAGAACCGAGATGGTGTGCTCGGAGCTGCGTCCGCCGAAGACGACGGCGACGCGGGGCTTGGGGCTCTGGTGAGTGGAGTCGCTGCTCATAACCCCTTGAGGCTACTCGCACACCTGCCCGGGAGTCAGCGAAGCTCGGCCTTGGCGCTGCGTGCCATCAGCTCTTTGAGCGCGGCGGCCGGCTGGACGCCCTCGTGGACGATGCCCACCACCGTTTCGGTGAGCGGCATGTCGACGTCGTAACGGCGCGCCAGGTCCCGTACCGAGCGGCAGGATTTCACGCCCTCGGCGGTCTGTTTGGTGACGGCGATGGTCTCCTCCAGGGTCATGCCGCGGCCGAGGTTGGTCCCGAAGGTGTTGTTGCGGGACAGCGGCGAGGAGCTCGAGCCGCCGAGGGCACCAGTCACGTATAGACCTCCGACGCTGACGTCGAAGGCGCGAGTCTAGATCACGTTGGTGGGGGTCTCGTGAAGG
>NZ_JBHWJL010000114.1:0-11535 GCF_042731495.1 Streptomyces sp. NPDC059853 | reverse complement strand
GGCCAGGCCGCGGGTGATGAGGGAGCCCTTGGCGTTGTCGCCCAGGCCCATGCCGCCGGCGATGCCCACGGCGAGCGCGATGACGTTCTTGACGGCGCCGCCGAGTTCGCAGCCGACCACGTCGGTGTTGGTGTACGGGCGGAAGTACCCGGTGTGGCAGGCGGCCTGGAGGCGGCGGGCGACGGCCTCGTCGCGGCAGGCGACGACGGAGGCGGCCGGCTGGCGTTCGGCGATCTCGCGGGCGAGGTTGGGGCCGGACAGGACGGCGATGCGTTCGGGTCCGGCGCCGGTCACCTCGGCGATGACCTCGCTCATCCGCTTGCTGGTGCCCAGTTCCACGCCCTTCATGAGGGAGACCAGCACGGTGTCGGCGGGCAGCAGCGGGGTCCAGGCGGCGAGGTTCTCGCGCAGCGTCTGGGAGGGCACGGCGAGCACCGCGAACTCGGCGCCCTCGGCGGCGCGTGCCGGGTCGGCGGTGGCGTGCACGCCGTCCGGCAGCCGGATGCCGGGCAGGTAGTCGGGGTTGACGCGGGTGCTGTTGATGGTCTCGGCGAGGGCCGCGCGGCGGCCCCACAGCGAGACCCGGGCCCCGGCGTCGGCCAGCACCATGGCGAAGGCGGTCCCCCAGGAACCGTTGCCGAACACGGCGACGCGCGTCACTCGCTGATCTCCTTGACGTCCTGGCTCCGCGGGAGCGGGGCGGGGGCACGGTCGGTGGTGTCCGGACGGGCGGCGGGGGGCGCCGTACGCTCCCGTTCGAGCACGTAGCGCTGGGCCGGCGGCTGCTCGTGGCGGATGCCGGCGAGCTGTCCGGTGATGGCGTCCATGATGCGTTCGGTGGCGAGGCGCAGCACCTCGGCGGTGGGTTCGCTGTCGTACAGGTCGCTCAGGTCGACCGGGGGGCCGGCCACCACGGTGAGGGTCTTGCGCGGGAAGAGCCGGAACTTGCGTTCCTTCGCATAGGGCGGCATCGCCTCGTGGGCGCCCCACTGGGCCACCGGGATCACCGGGGCGCGGGTGAGCAGGGCCACCCGGGCGGCGCCGGTCTTGCCGCTCATGGGCCACAGGTCCGGGTCGCGGGTGAGGGTGCCCTCCGGGTAGAAGGCGACGCACTCGCCTTTGTTGACGGCCTCGACGGCGGCGCGGAAGGCGCCGGCGGCGTCGGAGGTCTCGCGGTAGACCGGGATCTGGCCGGTGCCGCGCATCATGAATCCGACGAAGCCGCTCTTGAAGAGGCCGACCTTGGCGAGGAAGCGCGGAACGCGTCCGGTGTTGTACTGGAAGTGGGCGTAGGAGAGCGGGTCGAGGTAGGAGTTGTGATTCACGGCGGTGATGAATCCGCCGTGGCCCGGAATGTTTTCCTGGCCCCGCCAGTCCCGCTTGAACAGGATCAGCATCGGGGGTTTTACCAGAAACGCGGCGCATCGGTAATAGAGGCCGATTCGGCGGCGGGACACTCGGACACCATCTCCTCTTGCACTGCTCCGGCACGGCCTTGCGGGAGCGCCGGACAAGTGTCGCTCCAGGCGGTTTGGCTGTCCAGCGGGGCATCGCTGCCCCGTGGGCATCCTGTGACCTTACGTCCCGGGGCCCGTCACGGGGAGGCAGACTGGGCGGAGGTCCGCAACCGGGAGGGGAACGTGATGCCGCAGCAGGCCGGATGGTCGCTGATCGTGCCGCTGAAGCCGCTGGCGCGGGCGAAGAGCCGGCTGGTGGCGGTGGCTGCCGGGGAGCGGCGCGCGGGGCTGGTGCTGGCCTTCGCCGAGGACACGGTGGCGGCGGCGCTGGCGTGCCAGGCGGTACGGGATGTGGCGGTTGTCACGGATGATCCGGTGGCCGGGCGGCGGCTGGCGCGGCTGGGGGCCGATGTGGTGCCGGACGTCGCGCGCGGCGGGCTGAACGCGGCGCTGGCGCACGGCGCGGAGGTGGTGCGGCTGCGGCGGGGTGCTGCGGCGGTGGCGGCGCTGGGCGCCGATCTGCCCGCGCTGCGGCCGGTGGAGCTGGCGCGGGTGCTTGCCGCGGCGGCGGCGCATCCGCGGGCGTTCGTGGCGGACGCGGCGGGGGTGGGCACGACGGTGCTGACGGCGCGGGAGGAGGCGGCGCTGGCCCCGGCGTTCGAGGGGGCGTCGCGGGCGCGGCACCGGGACTCGGGGGCGGTGGAGCTGGTGCTGCCCGGGGTGGAGAGTGTGCGGCAGGACGTGGACACGGGGGCGGATCTGCGGCGGGCGCTGGTGCTGGGGGTGGGACCGCGCACGGCGTGCGCGGTCCGCCGGGTCACAGTGTCTGGAGTGTCACCAGGGTGATGGGGCCGGCCGGGGTGCCGTCGGCGGTCTCGATGCGGACCCGCTGACCGGGGCGGAGCAGCAGCAGCCCGCCGGCGGCGAAGGCGTCGGGGCCGAAGTCCACGGGGGTGCCGTCGTCCAGCAGCACGCTGCCGCTGCGGGTGTCGGTGTCGAAGGTGTACGCGGTGGCCTGCATGCGGGCATCGTAGTGCGGCGCCGGGGGCGGGCACACGCGCGCGGGCCGGGCTCCCCGGTGGGGAGTCCGGCCCGCGGGACGGTGGCTTCGCTGCCGCGGTTCACCCGCGGCGCGCGGTGGCCTTCTTGGCAGTGGTCTTGCGGGCCGAGGCCCGCTTGGCCGGAGCCTTCTTGGCGGTGGTCTTCTTGGCCGGGGCCTTCTTCGCCGTGGTCTTCTTGGCGGTGGCGGCCTTCTTGGCGGTGGTCGCCTTCCTCGCGGTGGCCTTCTTGGCGGTGGTGGCCTTCTTTGCGGTGGCCTTCTTGGCGGCGGTGGCCTTCTTCGTGGCGGCCTTCTTGGTGGTCGTGCCACCGGAGAGGCTGCCCTTGGGGGCCTTCTTCACCGCGACGTCGTTCTTCGGGAGCTTCTTGGTACCGGCCACCAGGTCCTTGAAACCCTGCCCCGCCCGGAAACGGGGGACGGAGGTCTTCTTGACCCGGACCCGCTCGCCGGTCTGCGGATTGCGCGCGTAGCGGGCGGGGCGGTTGACCTTCTCGAACGACCCGAAACCGGTCACCGAGACCCGCTCCCCGGCCACCACAGCCCGGATGATGGCATCGAGAACGATGTCCACCGCGTCCGCGGCCTGCTGGCGGCCGCCGAGCTTGTCTGCAATCGCTTCTACGAGCTGCGCCTTGTTCACGTCTTCCCCTTCGCAGGCATGGCTGGAACGAATGTGTTCAAGCTTTTTCGCACGTTAGGCAGATATATTCCGCAAATCAAACGTGAAACGGGCGAATCACCCTTGTGTCGCAACGAACTCGACCATCACGCGGTTCCATCACGGCGCGGGGCCGGTGGATCGGGCGGGACGCGCCCGGCGTCGACGTCCGCGATCAGCCGCTCCAGGCGGCGGGCGGCACCGGGCAGGTCCTGCTTGGCCGCCGCCGTGATCACCAGCAGCTTCCGGGTGAGGGCCTGCCGTACGGGCTCGGGCACTTGTGCGGTACGCACCGCACGGTGCGCCTCTTTCAGCCGAGCGGCGACGAGGTCGTACAGCTCAGGTTGACCGTCGCGTTCCATACGCCGATTGTGCCACCTTGCATCCGCTCTCGCCCGGTAAGGTCCCAATAGCCGTGTCCCGCCAGGTCGTTCGGCCGGTCACACGCCACCGCCCCCGTCCGGAGGGCCGGTCGGGGGCGGGCGATTGCGGGCGCGGGTCAACGACGCCCGGGGGCACGGTGGTTCAGAGGGTCAGCGTGCGCGGTTTGTGGGCGGGACGGCGTGCTTCGAAGGCGGCGATGGCGTCCTCGTTCTGCAGCGTGATGCTGATGTCGTCGAGCCCTTCGAGCAGCCGCCAGCGGGCGTTCTCGTCCAGTTCGAACTCGGCCTCGATGCCCTCGGCCGTCACGGTGCGGGTGACGAGGTCGACGGTGACGGCGGCGGCCGGGTCGGCTTCGGTGAGCTGCCACAGCGCCTCGACGGTCTCCTGCGGGAGCACCACCGTCAGCAGGCCGTTCTTGAGCGAGTTGCCCCGGAAGATGTCGGCGAAGCGGGAGGAGATCACCGTCTTGAAGCCGTAGTTCTGCAGGGCCCACACGGCGTGCTCGCGGGAGGAACCGGTGCCGAAGTCCGGGCCCGCCACCAGCACGGTGGCGCCGGAGCGTTCCGGCCGGTTGAGAACGAACTCCGGGTCCTTGCGCCATGCCTCGAACAGGCCGTCCTCGAAGCCGTCCCGGGTGACCTTCTTCAGCCAGTGGGCCGGGATGATCTGGTCGGTGTCGACATTGGAGCGGCGCAGCGGCACGGCCCGCCCGGTGTGGGTGGTGAATGCTTCCATGGCTCAGACCTCCACGGGGACGGGGACGCCGGCCAGATCGGCCGGGGACGCGAGGGTGCCGGTGACCGCGGTGGCGGCGGCCACCTGCGGGGAGACCAGGTGGGTACGGCCGCCCTTGCCCTGCCTGCCCTCGAAGTTGCGGTTGGAGGTGGAGGCGGAGCGCTCGCCGGGGGCCAGCTGGTCGGGGTTCATGCCCAGACACATGGAACAGCCGGCGTGCCGCCACTCGGCGCCCGCCTCGGTGAACACCTTGTCCAGACCCTCCTGCACGGCCTGCAGGGCCACCCGGACCGACCCGGGCACCACCAGCATCCGCACCCCGTCGGCGACCTTGCGCCCCCGGAGCACGTCGGCGGCGGAGCGCAGGTCCTCGATGCGGCCGTTGGTGCACGAGCCGACGAAGACGGTGTCCACGGAGATGTCGCGCAGCGGGGTGCCGGCGGTCAGGCCCATGTACTCCAGGGCCTTCTCGGCGGCGAGGCGCTCGCTGGGGTCGGTGTACTGCTGCGGGTCGGGCACGGCGGCCGACAGGGGGGCGCCCTGACCGGGGTTGGTGCCCCAGGTGACGAACGGCGCCAGCGCCGCGGCGTCGATGACGACCTCGTGGTCGAAGACGGCGTCCTCGTCGGTGCGCAGTGTCTTCCAGTAGGCGACGGCCTCGTCCCACTCGGCGCCGACGGGGGCGTGGTCGCGCCCGCGCAGATAGGCGAACGTGGTCTCGTCCGGGGCGATCATGCCGGCCCGGGCGCCGGCCTCGATCGACATGTTGCAGATGGTCATGCGGGCCTCCATCGAGAGCTTCTCGATGGCCTCGCCGCGGTATTCGATGACGTAGCCCTGGCCGCCGCCGGTGCCGATCCTGGCGATGATCGCGAGGATCAGGTCCTTGGCGGTGACGCCCTCGGGCAGCTCGCCCTCGACGGTGATCGCCATGGTCTTGAACGGTGCCATCGGCAGCGTCTGGGTGGCCAGTACGTGCTCGACCTGGCTGGTGCCGATGCCGAAGGCCAGCGCGCCGAAGGCGCCGTGGGTGGAGGTGTGGCTGTCTCCGCAGACCACCGTGGTGCCCGGCTGGGTGAGCCCCAGCTGCGGGCCGACCACGTGCACCACGCCCTGCTCGTCGTCGCCCAGGGAGTGCAGCCGGACGCCGAAGTCGGCGCAGTTCTTGCGCAGGGTCTCCAGCTGGGTGCGGGAGACCGGGTCGGCGATCGGCTTGTCGATGTCCAGGGTGGGCGTGTTGTGGTCCTCGGTGGCGATGGTGAGGTCCGTGCGGCGCACGGCGCGGCCGCTCTTGCGCAGTCCGTCGAACGCCTGCGGGCTGGTCACCTCGTGCAGGAGGTGGAGGTCGATGAACAGCAGATCGGGCTCTCCCTCCGCACGCCGGACGACATGGTCGTCCCAGACTTTCTCCGCCAGTGTCCGTCCCATCGCGTTCCCTCCGCTCCATGTGGCCGCCGTCCGCTCCCCGCGTACCGGACGGTGGCCGGGCCCACCTCATCGCGGGCCCCGGCAGTCCAGGGTGGCGTCTTCCCGGGAAAAAGGAACTTGCGTTTCACAGTGTGAGACGCGAGTATCGTTGCATGGACAATTCACGTGGCGACTCCAGCGGAGTGGGCGTACTGGACAAGGCGGCCCTGGTTCTGGGCGCGCTGGAGTCCGGCCCCGCCACGCTGGCCGGGCTGGTGTCGGCCACGGGACTGGCCAGGCCCACCGCGCACCGCATGGCCGTGGCCCTGGAACACCACCGGCTGCTGGCCCGCGACATGCAGGGCCGGTTCGTGCTGGGCCCGCGGCTGGCGGAGCTGGCGGCGGCGGCCGGCGAGGACCGGCTGCTGGCGGCGGCCGGGCCCGTGCTGACCCATCTGCGCGACCTCACCGGGGAGAGCGCCCAGCTCTACCGGCGCCAGGGCGACATGCGCATCTGCGTGGCCGCCGCCGAGCGGCTGTCGGGGCTGAGGGACACCGTCCCGGTGGGCTCCACCCTGCCGATGAAGGCCGGCTCGGCCGCCCAGATCCTGCTCGCCTGGGAGGAGCCGGAGCGGCTGCACCACGGCCTCCAGGGCGCCCGCTTCACCGCGACCGCGCTCTCCGGGGTGCGCCGCCGGGGCTGGGCCCAGTCGATCGGTGAACGCGAGCCGGGGGTGGCCTCGGTGTCCGCCCCGGTGCGCGGCCCCTCCAACCGCGTGGTGGCGGCCGTGTCCGTCTCCGGCCCGATCGAGCGGCTGACCCGGCACCCGGGCCGGATGCACGCCCAGGCCCTCATCGACGCCGCCGGCCGGCTCACCGAGGCGCTGCGGCGCGGCGGCGGTCACTGACCGCTCACACCTCCAGCCGCTGCGCCGCCCGCTCGCCGCGCCGCGCCACCGGCTCCACCCCGCCGACCGCGCCCAGACCGCCCACCGGCATGTTCAGGTAGATGGACTCGTGGGCGCCGGCCGGGACCACATAGGTCTCGTGCCAGAAGCCCACCCGGCCCCGGCCCTGGCGTATCCGCCGGTTGAACGCCGCCCAGGCCGGGCGGTGCTCCCCCTCCGGCGCCGACGCGTAGGCCAGCAGCCGCTCGTGGGACGACCAGTACTGCACGACCTGGATGGAGCGCGGCCCGCCCAGCAGCAGCCGGTACCCCAGCATCCCGCTGTCCGGATCGGCGGACAGCTCCCGGAGCATCCGGGGCATCGCCGTCAGCACCGGCCACCAGTGGCGCACCCGCCAGAAGCTGTTGATCCGCATCCCGATGAGGAACAGCGTGATCTCCCCCGTGGCCGCCGCCGTCATCCGGCCCTCGACGATCTTCCGGCTCATGCCGCACCCCGCCCTTCCGCTCCGTTCGCACAACCGATCACACCTTGGATAGTTGCGCTATCCATGATTGGATAGTGCCACTCCCCAACGCATCCGCGCAAGGGGGATCCGGAGAAAATGGGCTGGGGGCCGTATGCGGCTGGCGGAACTGAGCGAACGCAGCGGAGTGACCACCGCGACGATCAAGTACTACCTGCGGGAAGGGCTGCTGCCCCCGGGCGAGCGGATCTCCGCGACCCAGGCCGAGTACGGCGAGGAGCATCTGCGCCGGCTGCGGCTGGTCCGGGCGCTGGTCCAGGTGGGCCGGATCCCGGTCGCCACCGCCCGGGAGGTGCTCACCGCCATCGAGGACGACCGGGCCGACCAGCTCACCCGGATCGGCACCGCCGTCGCGGCCCTCCCCCAGCCGGCGCCGCCGCGCCGGCGCGATGAGACGGTCGTCACCGCCGAGGCCCTCGCCGAGGAACTCCAGCGGCGGCTCGGCTGGCGGATCGTGCCGGACAACCCCGCCCACCAGGCGCTGGTCACCGCGCTCGCCGCCCTGCTGCGGCTCGGCTACCCGTGCACCGTGGAGCAACTGCTGCCGTACGGGGCGGCCGCCGACGGGCTCGCCGCGCACGAGATCGCGCTGATCGGGGAGTTCGCCTCGCCGACCACCCAGCTGGAGGCCGCCGTCGCCCTCACCGTGCTCTACGAACCCGTCCTGCTGAGCCTGCGCCGCCTCGCCCAGGCCGAGGCCGCCAGCCAGCGGCTGCGCGGCCCGTCCTGAACAGCGAAAAGCCCTCCTTCTCACCGGGGTGAGAAGGAGGGCTGATACCGCGTACCCCCGACCGGATTCGAACCGGCGCTACCGCCTTGAGAGGGCGGCGTGCTAGGCCGCTACACAACGGGGGCCCACACAAGATCCCGAAGGATCCGTACCCCCGACCGGATTCGAACCGGCGCTACTGCCGTGAGAGGGCAGCGTGCTAGGCCGCTACACAACGGGGGCGGTGATCTGCGAGCAGATCGCGCTGGGCTACCAGGACTCGAACCTAGACTAACTGAACCAGAATCAGTCGTGCTGCCAATTACACCATAGCCCACCAAATCGCAACTCCTTGCGGGGAGTTTTGCTTGGTGTCCGCCGGGCTGGCCCGGCGACAGGAAGAACATTACCCGATGGGCGACGGTGCTCCAAAACGAGTTGTCCCGCCCGCCAGTTCTCTCAGCAGCAGATACGCCCGCTGGATGAAGGCCCCGTCCAGCGCGGGCGCGCGGTTGGCCACCGCGGCCAGCGCGACCTGCCGCTCGGGGCTGAATCCCACGAACGCGGTGCACCCCCGGGTCCCCCCGGAGTGAAAGAGGAGCAGATGCCCCGGCCGCCGCCGCGCGTTCCACACCAGCGCGATCCGGTCCTCCCCCGGGCGCACCACCAGCCGGGGCCTGGCCACCTCCGCCAGCGCCGTGGCCAGCGGGCCCTCGCCCCCCGCCGCCCGCACCGGGTCCAGCAGCGCCTCCAGGTACCGCAGCAGCTCATCGGGCCCGGCGTGCAGCGCGCCGGCCCCGGCCAGCCCCGGGATCCGCCAGGGCGGCCGGGCCCGGCCGTGCCAGTACCCGGTGGCGTCCCCGGCCGCCCCGGCGTTCACGCCGGTGCGGTGCAGCCCCAGCGGCCCCAGCACCCGGGACGCCAGTGCCTGTTCGTACCCGCCGTACGGCTCGCCCGCCGCACGGGCCAGCAGCATGCCGAGCAGTCCGACCCCGAAGTTCGAGTACCGCACCCGGGTGCCCGGGGCGGCCGAGGGCCGGGTGCGGGCCAGGGCGGCCAGCAGCTCGCCGGGGCCGTAGGCCGCGTACGGGTTGGAGAACCAGCGCGGCAGGGCGCTGCGCAGCAGCCCGGGCGGCAGTCTCGGCAGCCCCGAGGTGTGCGTCGCCAGGTGCAGCAGCGTGATGGGCGCGCCGCCGACGCGCCGGTACGGGGCGGCGCCGGGCGGCAGGAAGCGGTCGATCGGGTCGTCGTACCCGACCTCGCCGCAAGCCGTGAGTTCGGCCAGCAGCAGGGCGGTGTAGGTCTTGGTGACCGAACCGAGGGCGAACCGGGTGCCGGGTTCGGCCGGACGGCCGGTGGCGTGGTGCGCGGTACGTCCGCCGACCGCCACCAGGCGCTCGCCCGCGCGGTGCACCGCCACCGCCACGGTGCTGGCGCCCGGCGCGGCGGCGGCCAGCGAGGCGAGCAGTCCGGTGGCCACCGGGTCCGCCGCCCCCCGGTGCAGCGCCGTGGCGGCGGCCGCGTCCCTCGCGTTCCGGCGCAACGCGTCCGGCGGCGTCATGTCAGCGTGCGGGAGACCGCGATGCTCCCGGCGACGGCCGCGACCACGGCGGTGTGCTGGTGGTCGGCGAACCGCCGCGCCGGGTCCTCGCTCACCGGTTCGCCGTCGCGCGGCACCAGCCCGTCCGGGTGCTGGACGGCGGCGAGCGCCGCCCAGTCGGCCGGGTCGCACACCGGGTCGGGCAGGCAGGAGCCGACGATCATCAGCTCGGCGACCAGGTCCCACTGGGCGACCTCGCGCCAGATGTCCGTCCACACCGGCAGCCAGGTGGTGAGGTAGCTCGCGATCTCCGCGGGCAGTTCCTCGGGGCGGGCGCCCCAGTCGGTGAGGTGGAAGACCGTGTGGGTCATGGAGTAGGCGGTCATCCAGTCGATCGCCCACGGTTCGGGGGCGGCGCCCAGCCAGGTGGCGCGCGTGAGGTCGGCCCAGTCGTAGCCGTAGTCGAGTCCGGCCAGCCGGGCGGCGTTGGCGATGGCCAGCCGCCGGTTGGGCACGACTTCAGCGGCGCGCACCGAGCGCAGCCCCGCGTTGTGCCGCAGCAGGGCGTCCATGCCGGGGTGGCGGTAGCCGGCCCGGACGAAGTGGGCGTACATCTCCAGCGGGTCGGTGAGCAGCGCGTGCCGCAGCTGGCGTTCGTAGAGCAGGTCGCCCTCGCGCAGTTGCCGCCAGCCGAAGTCCAGGAGTTCCCGGGCGGCCCGCATGCGCTCGCTGCCCGCCGCGGATTCGCGCAGCACCAGGGAACCGGCGAGGGCGGCCTCGCCGAGCGGCTTGTAGACGCTGTTGGGGTCGCCGAGGTCGGCGGTGGTGCCCTCGGGCAGCGCGCCGTGGTCGCGGTGGGCGAGCAGCCAGCCGAAGGCGCGGATGGCCACCTGGTGGGCGATCGGGGTGACGGCGGTGGTCATGCGGTCCTCCCCAGCAGCAGCCGGGCCACCGCCAGATCGAGGGCGAGCCGGGGCTCGCCGGCGGCGTGCAGGGCGATGTGCTCGGTGAGCGCGGCGGGGTCCAGGGGCAGCGGTACGCCGTCCCGGTGGGCGGCGGCCAGCCAGCGTGCCAGCCGGGCGGCGGTGGGGTAGTCACGGCGCAGCAGGGCGCGGGTGGTGCCGCGGGCCAGGGCAACGGGGTGGCGGCGGACGACGGCCGGTACGGGGCCGGTGACGCCGGGGAGGGCGAGGGTGGCCAGCCGGGCGCAGACGCCCGACCAGCGCTGCCAGTCGGCGATGTCGGTGAGGACGGGGGCGGCGGGCGGCTGGGGTGTGTCGTCGGCGGCGCCGTCGCCGAGGGCGGCGATGAGCCGGCCGGTGGCCCAGTCGCGCCAGGCGATGGCCCAGTTCTCCAGCGGTCCTTCGGGCGGCGGCGCGGTGAGGACGGGTGCCGGGAAGACGGCGGTGGCCTGGGCGATGACGGCGAGGTCGCGGGGGTGCGGGGTGCCGCCGGTGAGGGCGTGGGGGGCGAGGACATCGGCGCCCAGCACGCGTACGGCGGCGAGGGCGGCTTTGGGGTCGGTGGCCGCTTCGGTGAACCGGGCGAGCGGGGCTGTGTCCCCGACCCCCCGCAGGGCATCGAGGACACGGCGGGCCAGCGCGGCGGTCGCTTCCGTGTACACGGCACGGGCGGCGCGTTCGGCGGATCCCGTCGTCACGGGCACTCCCGCAGTCCGCCGGGAGCCGGCCCGCGGCTCACCGGTCGCCCGGCTCCGCGGGGGTCTTCGGCGACAGCAGCAGGAGCAGGAGCAGGGCTCCGGCCGCTTCGGGTGAGTAGAGCGGGGCGTCGCTCAGCGGCGCCTCCGGTTCGGTCATCAGGGCCTGCGCGGCGGCTGCCTCCGCGGGGTCGGCGACGAGCGGGAGTGTCTTCTGCGCGAGCATGCATTGCCTCCTCATATCGGGTGCTTTGCGATGTCAGCGATACTGACGGGGCAAAACGCTACGCCGTCACCCGATATGTCGCATTTTGAGGGCGGAATGCCCCGCCACCGCCCCCCGGTGCACGGGGGGGGGGCCCCCCCCCCGGGGGGGGGCGGCCCCGGCGGGGGCCCCGCCCCCCGGCCCCCCCCCCCCCCCCCCCCCCCACCCCCCCCCCCCCCCCCGCCCCCCCCCCCCCCCCCCCCCCCCAAACCCCCCCCCCCCCCCCCAA
>NZ_JBHWJL010000113.1:0-15749 GCF_042731495.1 Streptomyces sp. NPDC059853 | reverse complement strand
GGGGTGGAACACTCCTCACATTGTGACGCGATGACCACATAGTGTGATGATCGGTAGTGCAGAATCCATGCGCCCCACGCGGAGTCCACCGATCGGCGCAGCAGGCGGCCCCGGGATGGACTGTCAGTGGGAGACGGCAGAATGTGGGCATGACGGTCTGGGACGAGCTGGTGGGCCAGGACCGGGTCACGGCGCAGCTGACGTCGGCGGCCCGGGACGCCGACGCGTATGTCACGGCGATCGACGCCGGACAGGAGCCGCGGCTGGCCGGCTCCTCGATGACACACGCCTGGCTGTTCACCGGCCCGCCCGGCTCCGGCCGCGCCACCGCGGCGCGCGCCTTCGCCGCCGCGCTCCAGTGCTTGAGCCCCGACCGCGCCCTGGGCGGCACCCCCGGCTGCGGCTTCTGCGACGGCTGCCACACCTCGCTGGTCGGCACCCACGCGGACGTCGAGGTGCTGCGCACCGACCTGCTCACCATCGGCGTCAAGGAGACCCGGGAGCTGGTCCGCCGCGCCCAGCTCTCCCCGGCCGGCGGCCGGTGGCAGGTGATCGTCATGGAGGACGCCGACCGGCTCACCGAGGGCGCCGGGAACGTCCTGCTCAAAGCCGTCGAGGAGCCCGCGCCCCGTACCGTCTGGCTGCTGTGCGCGCCCTCCACGGAGGATGTCCTGCCCACCATCCGCTCGCGCTGTCGCACCCTGTCGCTGCGCACCCCGCCGGTGACCGCCGTCGCCGACATCCTCATGCGGCGGGACGGCGTCGCCCCCGAGGTCGCGCACGCCGCCGCGCAGGCCACCCAGGGGCACATCGACCGCGCCCGGCGGCTGGCCACCGACGAGCGGGCCAGGGAACGGCGGGCCGCCGTACTGCGCATCCCCGAGCGGGTGAGCGACCTGGGCGGGGCACTGCGCGCCGCCCAGGAGCTGGTGGACGCCGCCGCCGAGGACGCCAAGCAGCTGGCCGGCGAGCGGGACGAGAAGGAGACCGAGGAGCTGCGCGCCGCGCTGGGCGCGGCCGACGGCAAGCGGCTGCCGCGCGGCACGGCGGGCGTCATGAAGGACCTGGAGGACCGCCAGAAGCGCCGCGCCACCCGCACCCAGCGGGACACCCTGGACCTGGCGCTCACCGAGCTGACCGGCTTCTACCGCGATGTGCTGGCCCGCCAGCTGGGCACGGCCGTCGCGCTGGCCGGCGGGGAGAGCGCGGCGGCGGTGGAACGGGTGGCGGCGGCGAGCACCCCGGAACGCACCCTGCGCCGGATGGAGGCGATCCTGGCCTGCCGAACGGCACTCGATCGCAATGTTTCCCCGCTCCTCGCGGTGGAGGCGATGACGGTGGCCCTGCGATGAGCGGATACGCTCCAGGGATCACGCGATCAAGGACACGCCACGGGGGCCCGACATGACCCGATTCGCCCGCTCTCTACCTCTGCTGACGGTCGGCGCCCTGCTGCTGACCGCGGCCTGCTCCGCCGAGACCCGCACCGAGGAGCGCCCCAGCCCCTCCCAGACGCCCGCCGACGAGCCGGGCGGCGGCGGCCCGGAGGGCGCCGACGGCGGCTCCGCCGCCGACGCGCCGGTGCTCGACCCGCTGCCCGCGGACATCCCGGCGGACCTCCAGCCGTACTACGAGCAGGAGCTGACCTGGCGCGGCTGCCCCGGCGTCCCCGGCTTCCAGTGCGCGATGCTCACCGTCCCGCTCGACTACGAGAGCGTCGACCCGGCGGACGACATCCAGCTCACCGTCACCCGGGCCCGCGCCGGCGGCGCCGACCGGCTCGGCGCCCTCCTGATGAACCCCGGCGGCCCGGGCGCCTCGGCGGTGGAGTTCGCCCAGGACGCGGCGAACTACATCTTCCCCGCCGAGGTGCGCGAGCAGTACGACATGGTCGGCCTGGACGCGCGCGGCACCGGCGGCAGCGAGCCCGTCGAGTGCCTGACCGGCCCCGAGATGGACGCCACCACCCAGGTGGACCGCACGCCGGACGACGAGGAAGAGATGCAGGCGCTGCTGACCGCGCACGAGGAGTTCGCGGCCGGCTGCCAGGCCAACTCCGGGCGGCTGCTGGAGCACATCTCCACCATCGAGTCGGCCCGCGACATGGACGTCCTGCGCTCGGTCCTCGGTGACGAACGCCTCCACTACGTGGGCTTCTCCTACGGCACCAAGCTGGGCGCGGTGTACGCCGGCCTCTTCCCGCAGCGGGTCGGTCACCTGGTGCTGGACGCCGCCGTGGACCCGCGGCTGTCCACCCTGGACCTGGACCGCGAACAGGCGGGCGGGTTCGAGACGGCGTTCCGCTCCTTCGCCGCCGACTGCGCCTCCCGCCGCTCCTGCCCGCTGGGCAGCGAGGGCGGCGACGACGCCTCGGCCAACCTCCTCGCCTTCTTCGCGGAGCTCGACGCGACCCCCCTGGAGACCGGCCAGGACCGCCCGCTGACCGAATCGCTGGCCACCACCGGCGTGGCCATGGCGCTGTACAGCGAGTCCCTGTGGTCCGAACTGCGCCAGGCCCTGACCGCGGCCATGGAGGACGGCGACGGCGCACCCCTGCTGGCGCTGGCCGACGCGTACAACGAACGCGAGCCCGACGGCTCGTACGGCACCACGATGTTCGCGTTCCCGGCGATCAGCTGCCTGGACAGCCCGGCCGCGACCACCACCCCCGAGGAGGTGCTGGCCCAGCTCCCGGAGTACGAGGAGGCGTCCCCGACCTTCGGCCGTGACTTCGCCTGGGCCACCCTGCTGTGCGGCGTGTGGCCGGTGGAGCCCAGCGGCACCCCGCTGACCATCCCGGCGGCCGGCGCCGACCCGATCCTGGTGATCGGCACCACCCGCGACCCGGCCACCCCGTTCTCCTGGGCGGAGGGCCTGGCGGACCAGCTCCAGTCCGGCATCCTGCTGACCTACGACGGCGACGGCCACGGCGCGTACGGCAGCGACAGCTGTGTCGACGCGGTGGTGAACGACTACCTTCTGGCCAACACGACTCCCGAGGAAGGTGCTTCTTGCCCATAGCCTGTGCGGGCTTCCGGCCCGCGATCTCGGCCCGCACGGAGGGTGAACCCCTCCCTGCGGGCGTGACGGACACCGAACTGGACGCCCATTTAAGCCAGTGCCGCGACTGCAACCGGTGGGCCCGCCACCTGCGAGCCCTCCGCGCGGCGACGGACGACCTCCTCCACCGCCGCCCCCGCCGCGGTGTGACCCCACCCCCCACCCCCATGTAGACTCTTCACGCACCACCCGCCGCCTTAGCTCAGTCGGCCAGAGCGACGCACTCGTAATGCGTAGGTCAAGGGTTCGATTCCCTTAGGCGGCTCACCAGGAAGCCCAGGTCACATGCACCGTGACCTGGGCTTTTCCGTTGTGCGATGTGGCCTGCGTGCCGACCGCGGGTACGGCGCCCCGAGCGCCTTCCTCGAGTTCTCGCGCAACCGACCGTGCCGAGTGCTCGCCCTCCCTTGTTGCTCTTCAGGACATTCGCCGTTGCTCCGGTTCTCGTCCGTTGTCGCCAACAGCCACTCGATGCTCTCCGATACCTCTGGACCACCGGCCCCCCGCATGCCGCCGAAGCGTAAGCACCCGTTCATGAGTTGCTCGGAGGCCTGACGCCGGGCCGGTCGGGTGCAGACGGGGCGAGCAACGAGTTGTGCGCGGGACATCCCGCCATGCAGCGTGAGTGACCCCCAATCCCGCCCCCTTCTTGTCAGAATGACAGAAACGGCCGTAGCCTATGGGACATGCACGCTGACGACTGGTCACCCCCGCCTGTGTTGCTGACGGTCGACCTGGTGATTCTCACGCTGCGTGAGGGTCGCCTGTGTGTCTTGCTCGTGGAGCGGGGCGAAGATCCTTTTCAGGGCATGCTGGCTCTGCCTGGTGGGTTCCTCAATCACGCCGGTGAGCAGATTCTGGACGCCGCCCATCGTGAGTTGAGTGAGGAAACCGCTCTGGCTGCCGGGGCGGTGCATCTGGAACAGCTCGCCGTCTACGGGGACGCGAGCCGCGATCCACGGGGACGAGTCATTTCCGTGGCCCACTTGGCGATCGCACCGGGACTCCCCGAACCGGTGGCGGGAACGGACGCCATGGATGCCGCGTGGGTTCCCGCGGAAGCCGTCCTGTCCGGCGAGGTAGCACTGGCCTTCGACCACGACCGGATTGTGGCAGACGGAATCGAACGCGCACGAACCAAGCTCGAATTCACGGCGCTGGCGATGGCTTTCTGTGGAGAGGTCTTCACGATAGCCGAGCTGCGGCAGGTGTACGAGGCGGTCTGGGGTACTGAACTCGACACCCGCAATTTCTATCGAAAAGTCCAAGCTGTAAAGGGGTTCATCGTTCCCGTGACGTCGGGGCGCAGGAGCACGGGAGGTCGGCCCGCGCGGCTGTACCGGGCCGGGCCGAAGACGGCGTTGTTCCCACCGCTGCTCCGGCCTGTGCCGTCCGGAATGGAAGAGGAAACGAGAAAGCAAGGGGAATAAGTGTCCAATGATCTGGTGGTCATTCTCACCGCCCTCAACCTTGAGTACGACGCTGTCCGGCGGAAACTGGACGGTGCGCGGGTGCACCGCCACGAGCGAGGGACGCGGTTCGAGATGGGAACCGTGCAGGGCACTTCATGTCGTGTAGTGCTCGGTCTGACGAACAAGGGAAATCATTCCGCTGCGGTGATCGCTGAGCGCGCCATACAGGAGTTCTCGCCGGTGGCCGTGATGTTCGTCGGTGTAGCCGGCGCCCTGTGGAGCACGGCCAGGCTCGGAGACGTGGTGATGGCGACACATGTGTACGCCTACCACGGCGGGACCAGCGAGGACGACGGACTCAAGGGTCGCCCTCGGGTATGGGAGACGGCGCACGGCATCAGCCAGCTCGGCTCGCATCTGGCGCGCATGAACGACTGGGCCGATGCCACGCCCGACCGCGGGCGGGCGCCACAGGTGCGCTTCGGCGCGATCGCCGCCGGCGAGGTCGTACAGAACTCGAGGGTCTCCGCCGAGGCGCGGTGGATCCGACAGCATTACAACGACGCGCTCGCAATCGAGATGGAGGCCGCCGGTGTCGCGCAGGCCGCTCATCTCAATGGGGCACCAGTGGCCATTATCCGGGGAATCAGCGACCGAGCGGATGGTACGAAGAGCAGCGCGAAGGACCGCAACTGGCAACCGCGTGCCGCAGCGAACGCAGCGGCATTCGCCACACGGCTGGCCGTGGAATTAGTCGAGGAACAGGAGCAGATCGCTATGTCTCAGGCCAAGAGGGACAGTGGGGTTGGGCCGAAAGAGCATGTCAGTAATACTGCCCACCACAGCACCGTTGGCATTATGGCTGCCTCCGTCAGTGAGAGCAGCGTCTACATGAACGCGAATCCGAAGGTGACGGGTCCGGCGGATATCCTCACGGAACTGGACGGCTTCCACGAGCATCTGAGGCGCCACCACGCCAAGGGTGTCCTCGACGACGACACCCACCGAGAGGCACTGGCCGAACTGGGGGCCGCTCGTCGGGCGGTAAGAGAGAACACTCCCGAGTCCCCGAAGAGGGTGACCATGGCGCTCAAGAGGTTACGGGGGCTGATCGCAGACATTCCCGAGTTGGCAGCCAGGCTGGCACCGCTGGTGGCTGCGACGGGTGATTTGGCATGAACGAAGACGGCACCAATGTCACGTACAGTTCGGCCGCGTACGACTCCACCGTCGGAATCCAGGCCGAGACGGTGCACAACTCCACCGTCAACTTCGTCAGTCCCGATGCCTCGCCGCAGGAGAAGTACAGGGTCGGTCTCCGGTTCCTGGACGAAGGCGTCCCCAGCCGTGCTCGCGACTTGATCAGTGAGGCGATTGCTCACGGATACGACAACGCGGAAGTTCGTTTCCACTGGGTACTCGCCATGCTCAGTGCGCGCGACCATCATGACCTCAGCGCCGAAGAAGGACAACGGCTGCGCCACGCCTTCGAGCACACAGAAGCCTACTCGGAGGGAGAGTGGAAGGACGCACTGCGCGTCGCGTTCGGGTTGATAGGGATGCCCAGAACGGCGAAGGGCGAAGAGGAGCAGCTGGTACTGGAGCGCTTGCACAACTTGGACCCTCGCCGACGAGACGCGATTCTCCATCATCTCGACCTGGTACTCGCTGGAGAGCTGAAGGAAGGAGTGTGGGCTGAGTACCGCAAGCGGGCGGAGGCGGCGCGCTTCGGTAACAACCGGATCCAGCGAGCCTGGGCCTATTTCGTTCCGGACCCGATCGGGCCACGGGCTTTGCCGCCCCGTCCGAGCACCGCTGCTGCGGCGCGTGCAGCTCTCCCGGTCCAAGCCGGTCTGTTCGTCGTCGCCGCCGCATTCCTCGGTATCTTGGCTCTGATAGCGGATCCCGCTGCGGCCGTCGTGGAGTTGCTGGTGGCCCTCGGAGCGGGACTGGTCGCAGCGCGCTCCGGCCGCCGATGGTGGTACCAGAAACATCAGCTCGGGATCAGGGTCCATGAATCTCTTGTCCCGTACCTGCGCGATCCGGCTGCTACCGGAGACGGATTCACCAACCGCGTCCGCCATTCGTTCGATTACTACTTCAGTGTGCGCGTGCCTCACGGATTCACTGCGGAGGAATGGCTGGGTTATACCCTCCATGTCCGCAACAGGCTCGTCGCCGAGATCGCGTTTCTCTACCGCGAGAGTCGCATCAGCGTGGACCGGGTCAACTGGCTGATCCGCTATCTTGCTGAGGATGCCCGAGAGCGTCACAACAAAGGTACGCTGTTCAGTGATCACTACCAGAACCGGAATGAGACACCTGCGGCGAAGGCGCTGTGTGTGATCGCCCTCATCGCTCTGGGTATCACAACGCAGTTGTTGCTCGGAACGATTTTCTCAGACGGCGACGCCTCGCAGATTCCGTGGGCCATTCTGGCCGTGATCGGCGCGGTGTGGTCCGGGCACGCGGCGGCGTCCCGTTGGCTTGAGGCCGAGGGTGAAGACCGCCGCATCGCGAAGGAAACCCAGGAGTACCAAGAGCGCCTTGCTGCCCGGAAAATCGCGTACGACAACTGGAAATCCTACCTGGCCGCTACGCGGCCGACCGAACTGGAAATGGAGACCTGGCTTACTTGCGACAAGACGTTGTTTGTCGATGAAGCCCTCCGGCATTATCAGCTCACGTGGCGCGATCTGATCGCCCACACCATTCTGATGACGCCGGCGCGCCCTTACAAGCGAGGGCGTGTGAGGGGTGGCCCTTGGCGATACTCGCGCTACGGCTTCCGTCTCTTCCTGGTCACGCAGGATGGTGTTCGCGAAATCAGCATGGAGTTCGATTTCACCGACGCAAAATGTGGGGACAAGCAGCGGAGCAACTATCGGTTCGACGCGTTGTCCTCCGTGCAGGTCTCGGAACGCACCAATGTCGGCTACGACCTGGAACTCGTTCTCACCAACGGCCCGGCCAGGTCCATCCGTGTCAAAGACGCCGACACCCATCAGCTGGCACCTGGCGAAAGTGCCGAGGAAATTTCAGAAATCAACCTCGACGCGGCAGGATTCACCCAGACCTTCCGTCTCCTTGAAGGGATCGCGGCTGACGGAAAGGGTTGGATCGAACGTAACAGCCCTCACCGCCTGCCATCCTTCGGTACTGCCGACTGAGTGTCCGCGGCGGGCAGGGGCCGGAGCGCCGGAATCTGCCCGCCCACTTATCAGCCTGCCGGAATCTCAGCTCAGGAATGGCTGTGGCTGCCATCGAAGACATTACCGAGAGTAAGCTTTTACTGGCCGAATACGACCGCATCAAGGAGGAGCAGAAGACCCGGATAGGTTTCCGCGACAACCTGCTCTACTTCACGCTCGCCGCCTCCACCGCGGTCCTGGCGATCACCGTCCAGAGCGGGCATACGCCATTGCTGCTCGCCATCCCTGCGATCTGCCTGGTCCTGGGCTGGACCTACCTGGTCAACGACGAGAAAATCTCTGCGATCGGCTGCTACATCCGTGACCGGCTGGGACCGCGATTGGCCGAACTCAGCGCCGCTCAGGGTGCAGTGTTCGGCTGGGAGATCTACCACCGCGACGACGCAAGCCGCGGTACGCGCAAGAGAATCCAGATCTCTGTGGATCTGTTCACGTACGTGGCCTTGCCGGTGATCTGTGTGACTGCGTTCTTGTGCTCTCCTTCCGTCCAGCCCCTACTCGTGATCGTTTCGTTCGGCCAGACGTTTGCCCAGGTGGTGCTGGGCTGGCAGTTTCTGCGCCATGCGGAATGGTAGAGCCACTCTGCGGCCCCGTGTCATGTGCAATGGGCGGGGCGGAGAACTCACTTGGCCTCCCTGTCCGAAGAACGACGGCCGGACGGGGAGGCGGGGACTTTCTCAGGTGGAGAGGTCCAGCAGGACCTTGGAGGCCGTTGTGCGGTCTCCGGCCAGGGTGAAGGCCTCCGTTGCGCGGTCGAGGGGGAAGGTGTGGGTGACGACCGGGCCGACGGGGAGGCCGGTGGCCAGGAGGGTCAGGGCCTCGTCGAATTCGGTGTCGAAGCGGAAGGCGCCGCGCAGGTCGAGTTCGCGGGTGACCGTGACGTTGCCCAGCAGGCCGATCTCGCCCGGGGGCAGCAGGCCCAGCAGGACGACGGTGCCGCCGCGGCGGGTGCGTTCCACGCAGGTGCGCAGGCCGGCCGGGGCGCCGGAGGCTTCGATCGTGAGGTCGAACGGTGTTTCCCAGGCCGGGTCGTCGGGGTGGTCGGCCCGGACGGTGGCGGTGGCGCCCACCGCCGTGGCGATGCGCAGGGGCTCGTCCACCAGGTCGGAGGCCACGATCTCGGCCGCGCCCCGGTGGCCCAGGGCCGCGACGACGAGGCAGCCGATGGGGCCGGCGCCGGTGACCAGGACGCGCTTGCCCCGGACGTCGCCGGCCCGGTTGACGGCGTGCAGCGCGACGGAGAGGGGTTCGGCCAGGACGGCGCGGTCCAGGGCGAGGCCCGGCGGCAGCGCACGGAGCTGGGCCGCGGGCACGTTGACGCGCTGGGCGAACCCGCCCTGGACGTGCGGCAGGTGGGCGGCGCTGCCGAGGTAGCGGGTGTGGCCGCAGATGTTGCGGCGGTCGGCGGCGCACTCGGGGCAGCTGCCGCACGGGGTAGCGGGGTGGATCGCGACGGGGGTGCCGACCGCAGGCCCGGTGGTGGTGGGTCCGAGGGCCGCCACGTGGCCCACCACCTCGTGGCCGAGCACCATCGGTTCGCGCACGGCGAAGTCGCCGACCCGGCCCCGGTGGTAGTAGTGCAGGTCAGAGCCGCAGATCCCGCCGAGCGCGACGGCGACGGCGATCTCGCCGGGGCCTGGCCCGGGGGTGGCGCGTTCCTCGATCCGCAGGTCGCCGGCGGCGTGCACGGTGCAGGCGCGGACGGTGGTGGGGTGGTGCATGGAGGGCTCCGGAGGGGTTACAGGACGGAGAGCATGCCGCCGTCGACGTACAGCAGTTGCCCGTTGACGAAGTCGGAGGCGGGGGAGGCGAGGAAGAGCAGGGCACCGACCAGGTCCTGGGTCTGTCCCCAGCGGCCGGCCGGGGTGCGCTTGCGGACCCAGGCGCTGAACTCCTCGTCCGCGACCAGCGCGGAGGTCAGTTCGGTGTCGAAGTAGCCGGGGCCGATGCCGTTGACCTGGATGCCGGAGGGGCCGAGGTCGGCGCACATGCCCTTGGTGAGCATCTTCAGGCCGCCCTTGGTGGCTGAGTAGGGCGCGATGCCCGGGCGGACGGCCTCGCTCTGGAGCGAGCAGATGTTGATGATCTTGCCCTGTCCCCGGGGCACCATGCGCCGGGCGACCTCGCGGCCGACGAGGAAGGCGCTGGTGAGGTTGGTGTCGAGCAGGCCGTGCCAGTCCTCGTCGGTGAAGTCGGTGAACGGGGCGCGGCGCTGGGCGCCGGTGTTGTTGACCAGGATGTCGATTGCTCCGGCCCGCTCCTCGACGCGGGCGACCGCGGCGGCGACGGCGGTGGAGTCGGTGACGTCGAAGGGTTCGGCGAGGACGGTGGCGTCGGGGAAGGTCTCGGCCAGTTCGCGGCGGGTCGCTTCGAGGGTGGTGGCGTCGCGGCCGTTGAGGACGACGGTGCAGCCGGCCTCCAGCAGCCCGGTGGCCAGCGCCCGGCCGATGCCGCGGCTCGATCCGGTGACCAGGGCCACCTTGCCGGTGACGTCGAACAGGGGGTGGCTCATCGGTATCCTCTCGGGTTTCCACTGAGTGGGAAACATATCTGCTGACCGGAAAACATCGTCCGCGCCGGTGGGGAGCGCTGTCAAGCGGTGGATGGGAAGCCTTTCCGGCCAGTGGTAATTTCCTGGGATGAGCAGCACCGAAGTGCCGTCCGACGTCGTCGGCCGGGCGATCCGGCTGCTCGTCCTGGTCGGCGAGCACCCGCACGGCATCACGCTCTCCGAGCTGTCCCGGGCGAGCGGCGTCCCCGTCAGCACGGCGCACCGGCTGGTCAACGCGCTGTGCCGCGAGGGCCTGGTCGATCTCGAAACGGCGGGCAAGCGCTACAAGCCGGGCCTGCGCCTGTTCCAGCTCGGCCAGCAGGCGGGCCAGGTGTACGGGTTCGCCGGCACCGCCCTCCCCGTGATGCGGCGGGTGACGGAGCGCACCGAGGAAGCCACCCTCATGTCCGTCCTCGACGGCACCCGCCACCTGTACGTGCACTACGTGGACGGCCCGCTGCCGGTCGGCGTGCGCAGCGAACCCGGCCGCCACGGCCCCCTGCACTGCACCTCGATGGGCAAGGTCCTGATGGCCTTCGCCCCCGAGGAGGTACGCGAGGACCTGCTGGAGCGGGTGGAGCTCACTCCGTACGGCCCGAACAGCATCACCGACCGCGCCCGGCTGCGTGAGGAGGTCCTGCGCGCCGCCGACCGCGGCTACGCCACCGCCGACGAGGAACACCACGCCGGGCTGCGCGCCGTGGCCGTGCCGATCCTGCGCCCGGACGGCACCGCGTTCGCCTGCCTGTCCACCGCCGCCCCGGCCTTCCGCCGCGGCATGGCGGAGCTGGTCGCGCTGGTGCCCCTGCTCCGGGACGCCGCCACCGAACTGGGCGTCCGGCTGCCCGCCCGCTGACGGTCAGCGCAGGTGCGCGGTGAGGCTGCGGCCGTGGAGCCGGCGGGTGTCCGCCACCAGCCGCGTACCGCCGCCCGTCCGGTGGACGCGCACGCCCGGGTCCGCCGCGGCGGGGCGGAGGCGGCGGCCGTGCAGGGTGACGGAGACGCGGTCGCGTTCCGTCGTCGGATCCGCCACCGCGATCCGCAGGGAACCGTCGGGGAGCGTGTGGAGGACGACGCAGGCCGGGCCGTCGATGGTCAGCTCGCCGGTGCGGTGGGGCCCCGGGGTGAAGGTGTTGGCCATCAGGAGGGACAGGCCGTGGTGGTGCACCGCCTGGAGGGCGGGGGTGTTGGACAGCAGCGAGAGGGGGCGGTGCGCGTAGGCGGTCAGCCGGTCCCGCGTGGCGTGGGGGACCAGCGCGTAGGCCAGGGAGGCCGGGGCGGCGCCCGCGGGGTGCGTCACCCGGAGGGAGAAGACCTGCTTCGTCACCGGGGTGCCGGGGTTCGCGGTGCGGACCAGCCGGCGGTCGGCCGTGACGGTGTCGATCGAGGCCCGCGGGTGGTCGCCGCCGAGGAAGACGTAGCCCATCGAGAAGTCCGGGCCCGCGCAGTGCAGTCCGGCGGGCGGCCCGGCGAGCGGGGTGAGGACGAGCGGGTCGGCGGGGTCCGCGACGCGGGTGTCCAGGGTGGTGGTCAGGGGCCGGGAGAGCGGGTCGTGCACGTCGGCGGCCAGGACGACGATCTCGTCGTCGAACAGGAACCACGACTTCGTGGCGCGGGCGGCCGCGTAGGTGACGAAGTCCGGGGGGAGTGCGTGGCGGGCCGCGTACGCCGCGTCGTCGCCGAGGACCAGGGCCGCCGTTCCGTACGGGCCGAGGCGGGCGCCGCCTGAGTGGGTGTTGGTGGCGAGCGGGAAGTAGACGTACCGGTTCTGGGCCTCGGAGGAGGCGGTGAAGCCCGCCTCCGGGTTGTCGTACCACGGTGTGCCGTAGAGATCAGGGACCGTGCGGCGCTGCTCCTCCGGGGCCGTCACACCCGCCAGGTGGTGCGGTGGCACCACCGTGTAGTGGTCGAGACCGAACGTCCGCGACTGGTCCTGGCCGGTCAGGTAGAGGTGGTGGGCGCCGCAGCCCTGGAACCAGGGCCGCAGGTTCTCGCCGTTCATGTACTCGTACATGCTGATCCGCCGCGAGCCGCGGGCCAGCGCGAAGGCCCAGCCGGGGCGGCGGTGGACGGTGCGGTCCATCGCGTTGAACGCGGCGTGGCCGGGGGTCTTGGCCAGGTCGGCCGCCGGGACCGAGGCGTCGGCCAGGATGTCGGCGTGGCGCGCGATGGTCAGGGGGGAGGCGAACGCCGCCGGGTCGGGCGGTGTCTTCGAGGTCTGCTGGAGGTACTTCACATAGCCCTGGAGCGCGGTGCTGTCGGCCAGGGCGGTGACGGCCTCCACGACGGCGGAGACATCCGCGTACCCGGTCTGTGGGCGGGAGACGGTGCGGCCCTTGACGATCTCCATCATCCAGCCCTCGAAGATCACCGGGGCGAAGCCGCGCACCACCCAGTCCTGGATGACGGAGGTGAGCGCCGTGGTGTCGGTGTAGTCCGTGCCGCGCAGCAGCTGGACGGTCTGGACGGCGCGGGTGAGGAGGTTCTTGCCGTAGGCGCCGGTGTAGGCGACCGATTCGTGCTGGAGGAAGGAGCCGTCGGCGTGGAAGCCGTCGCCCTCCTCGACCGTGGCGTACACCGTGAGCTGGTCGGCCACCGCCTTGGCGATACGGGCGTCGTCGCCGGTGGCGGCGCCCTGGAGGACGCGGTTGGTGGTGATGTCGGCGAGGTTGGCGCCGGTGTGGAAGCGGGAGCCGAGGTCGACGTCGCCGTCCTTGCCGTTGCGCAGGTAGGCGTCCATCGAGGCCAGGTACGTGGCGGTCAGGCCGGGGCGGTGGGTGGCGAGTTCGTCGCGCAGCAGGAGCAGGGTCCTGCTGACGTGGGTGGAGATTCCGATCTCCCAGGTGAACCAGTTGCCGTAGTAGCCGCGTTCCTGGTCGCCGTAGTACGTGACGTGGAGGCGGTCCAGGGCGTCGATGACCCGGCGGGCGGTGGCGGTGTCGCCGGAGAGCCGGGTGGCGAGCGCGATCTCGTACAGGTAGCGGTAGGTGGTGTGCAGGTTCGGGTCGCTGGTGCCCAGGGGGAGGCCGCGGAAGAGTTCGCCCGGGGCGGCCAGGTCCATCGCGCTGAGGTGGTTCCGCGCCGCCTCGGCCAGGGCCGCGAGCCTCGGGGCCACCTCCGGGCGGGCGTTGGACTCCGCGGTGCCCGTCAGGAGTGCGACGGCGTTGGCCCGTACGGTGCCGGGACCGCTGTCCTGGCCGGCCGCCGCGGCGGTACGGGAGCGCGCGGACACGGCCAGGGCCGCCGTCATCAGCAGGGTGCGGCGCGAGAGCTGCATGGGCCACTCCAGGTGCCGGTGCCTGCCCCTATGATCCGGCAGCACGGGGGGATTGCCCAGGGCCCCGGTTTCAGCCGGGTAAATCCCCGGTCAACTCCGGTCGACCCGTATCGCCATACGGTGGATCCACTGTATACAGAGGGGCATGAGCCGAGCAGACCGAACTCCCCGGAGCGACGCGGGCGGTGTGGACACCGTCACGAGTGAGCTGCGCCGACTGATCGTGGAGGGCGTCTACCCGCCCGGGCACCGCCTGGTCCAGGACGAACTCGCGGACCGCTTCGGCGTGAGCCGCATCCCGCTGCGCGAGGCCATGCGCACGCTGGTCAGCGAGGGGCTGCTGCGCTCGACCCCCGGGCGCGGCACCTTCGTGACGGTGCTCGACCTGGAGGAGATCGACGAGGTCTACAACCTGCGCCGGCTGATCGAACCGAGCTTCGCCGAGCACGTCGCCGAACGCGTGTCCCGGCGCGACATCAGCCGGTTCGAGGAGATGGTGGCCCACATGGACCGCGTCGCCGAGACCGGCGCCGACTCCTGGTCCCGCACCAACCTCGCCTTCCACCTCGACATGTACCGGCTCTCCCGGCTGCCGCTGCGCTACGAGATCATCGCGCAGATGTACCACCGCCTGGAGCCGTACTCGCGGTTCTACGTGCACGGCACCTGCGCCTACGACCGCGTGCAGCGGGAACACGCCGCCATGGTGCGGGCCCTCGCCGACGGCGACGCCGCCGAACTCGCCCGGCAGATCACCGCGCACATCGACGGCGGGCAGCAAGGACTGCACACCGCCTGGGAGAAGAGCGGCGGCGCCATCCAGAACTACTGGGCGGAGTCCGGCCGATGACCGCGCTCGCCCTCAACACCGATGTCGGCGAGGGGTTCGGCGCCTGGGGCCCGGCCGACGAGGGTCCGCTCCTGGACCAGGTCACCGCCGCCAACGTCGCCTGCGGATTCCACGCCGGGGACCCCGACATCCTGCGCCGTACCTGCGCGGACGCCGCCGCCCGGGGCGTGGCCATCGGCGCGCAGGTCTCCTACCGCGACCTGGCCGGTTTCGGCCGCCGCTTCATCGAGGTGCCGCCCGCCACACTCGTCAACGAACTGCTGTACCAGATGGGCGCGCTCGAAGTGTTCGCCCGCCTGGCCGGCAGCCGGATCAGCTATGTGAAGGCGCACGGCGCCCTCTACAACGCGGCGGCCCGGCACGCCGGGCACGCCGGTGCGATCGTCGAGGCCGTCGTCCGCTACGACCGCCGCCTGCCGCTGCTGTGCCAGCCGCGCACCGAGGTCTGGGACCGCGCGCTGGCCGCCGGAGTGCGCCCGCTGGCCGAGGCGTTCGTGGACCGGGGCTACACCGACGAGGGCCTGCTGGTCCCGCGTTCCCAGCCGGGCGCCGTCATCACGGAACCGGCCGAGGCGGCGCGGCGCGCGCTGCGGATGGCGCAGAGCGGGACGGTGCTCTCCGCCGGTGGCCGTACGGTACGGGTCGCCCCGGACGGCGGGGACATCGCGGCCCTGTGCGTGCACAGCGACACGCCGGGCGCCGTCGCCATCGCGGCGGCGGTGCGCCGGGCGCTGGCGGCGGGCGGGGTCACCGTGGGCGCCCCCGGGGAACTCCCGGACGCGGCCGGGGAATCGGTGGAGGTCGCACCGTGAGCGGCGGCGCGGCGCGGCTGCGGCGGGCCGGGGACCGCGGCTGGCTGATCGAGTGTCCCGGCCGCCGACCCGCCGAACTGGCCCTGGCGATCCGCGCCGCGTCCTGGCCGGAGCGACTGCGGGAGGTCGTCCCGGCGGCCACCACCGTGCTGGTGGTGGCGGAGCGCGCCGCCGCCATGGACCGGCTGGCCGCCCGGCTGACCGCGTTCCTGGACGGCGACGGCGACCGGGACGGCGACGGCGACGGCGACGGGAACGGCATACGGCGCGCCCCGCCGCCCGCCCCCCGCACCGTGGTGATCCCGGTCCGCTACGAGGGCGCCGACCTGGACGCGGTCGCCGCCCGCGCCGGCCTCACCCGGGCCGAGGTCATCCGCCGGCACACCGGCGGCGCGCACACCGTCGCGTTCTTCGGCTTCGCCCCCGGCTTCGCCTACCTGGACGGCCTGCCGGAACCCCTCCGGCTGCCCCGGCTGGACAGCCCGCGCGAGCGGGTCCCCGCCGGTGTGGTGGCCATCGCCGGAAACCAGACCGTGGTCTACCCCGGCGGCACCCCCGGCGGCTGGCACCAGATC
>NZ_JBHWJL010000112.1:0-15848 GCF_042731495.1 Streptomyces sp. NPDC059853 | reverse complement strand
GGGCCGTCACCACCCTCCCCACGCTGGGCCGCGAGGTGCGCTCCTCCCGCGTCCTGCTGGGCGTCGAGCGGGTGATGCCGCTGGACGCCAGCGGCTGGATGAATGACTTTTCGGCCATTCTCGCCCAGCACGGCCTGCCGCAGGTCTTCTCGCCGTTCGCCACCGAGCCCATCACGGAGGTCGATCCGCCCGACCCGGCGCTGGCCGGCAGCCCGGTGATCGAGCGGGCCGCCGCCTCCATCGTCCGCGTCTCGGGCACCGCGCCCAGCTGCGGCAAGGTGCTGGAGGGCAGCGGCTTCGTCTTCGCCCAGGACAAGGTGATGACCAACGCCCACGTGGTGGGCGGCGTCGGCGAGCCCACCGTGCAGATCCGGGGCGAGGGCAGGCTGTACGACGGCCGCGTGGTGCTCTACGACTGGGAGAGCGACGTCGCCGTCCTGGACGTGCCGGGACTCGACGCGCCGGCGCTGGAGTTCAGCGACCGCGACGCGCTCACCGGTGACGACGCCATCGTGGCCGGGTTCCCGGAGAGCGGCCCGTTCGACGTGCGCCCGGCCCGGGTGCGCGAGCGCTTCACCGCCAACGGCCCGGACATCTACCGCCGGGGCACCGTCAACCGCGATGTCTACTCGCTGTACTCGACCGTCCGCCAGGGCAACTCCGGCGGCCCGCTGCTCACCCCGGAGGGCGAGGTGTACGGCCTGGTGTTCGCCAAGTCGCTGGATGACGACAGCACCGGCTACGCGCTCACCCTGGATGAGATCGAGGACGTCATCGAGCGCGGCAGCGGCGCGACGCAGCCCGTGGACACCCAGAACTGCGCCATGTGAGCGGGCCGGGGCCGGCGCCCCGGCCCGCTCAGCGGCGCGGGTGCCGCAGGCGCGCGCCGACCCAGCGGGCTCTGCGGCGCAGAATGTGCGGGAAACCGATGGGCGGATCCAGCACACCCCCGCCCGGAATCCGCCGCACGGCGCCGCCCGCCGCTCGGGCGGCGGCCTCTTTGCCGCTGCGATTGCGTGCCACGTCACGGGAGTCGTGCGTCCAGCCCATACCGGCTCCTCTGCCCGGGCCCCAAGGTCAGTAACCTCGTGAAGGGCGGGCATTTGGACTATGCGCCAGGCATGTGTGACAGGGTCGCGTCAGCGACGGTCGGGCTCGGGGTCCTTCAGCCAGTCGATGAGTTCGGTGCTGAACGCCACCGGGTCCTCCTCGTGCGGGAAGTGCCCCAGCCCGTCGAACAGCCGCCAGCGGTACGGCGCCTCCACGTACTCCCCGGACCCCGCGGAACTGCGGGTGCGCAGCACCGGGTCCAGCGAGCCGTGCAGATGCAGCGTGGGCACCTGCACCGGCCGCTTCATGCGCCGGTTGAACTGGATGCCGTCCGGACGGGCGATGGAGCGCACCATCCAGCGGTACGGCTCGATCGCGCAGTGCGCCGTGGACGGGATGGTCATCGCCCGCCGGTACACCTCGACCGTCTCCTCGTCCGGCTGGCGCGGCCCCGACCACTCGGTGAGCATCCGGGCGACCTCGGCCGCCTCGTCCGCGACCAGGGCGCGCTCCGGCAGCCACGGCCGCTGGAAGCTCCACACCGAACCGCTGGCCACCGTCTGCTTGGGGTCGCGCAGCAGCGCCGAGCGCCAGCTGCGCGGATGCGGCATCGAGGCGACCGCCAGCCGCCGTACCAGCTTCGGCCGCATCACGGCCGCCGTCCAGGCCAGATAGCCGCCCAGATCATGCCCGACCAGCGCGGCGTCCGGCTCGCCGAGCGAGCGGATCACGCCGGTGACGTCGAGGGCCAGATTGGCCGGGTCGTACCCGCGCGGGGTGCGGTCGGAGCCGCCGACACCGCGCAGATCCATCGCCACCGCCCGGTACCCGGCGTCGGCGAGCGCCGTGAGCTGATGCCGCCAGGTCCACCAGAACTGCGGAAAGCCGTGCAGCAGCAGGACCAGCGGCCCGTCCCCCTGCTCGGCGATGTGGAACCTGGCGCCGTTGGCGGCCACATGGCGATGCGTCCACGGCCCGTCCCGCAGGACGACCGCCGAGCGCGCCTCGGAGTGCCCGTCGGTGCTCATACGGGCGTGCCGGCCTTGCCGGCCTTGCCGTTGGCCTCGGCGCGCGGGTGCGGCCGTACCCCGGACAGCACGGACGCCGACTCCTTCGCGGACCGGATGGAGCGCTCGGGGGGCGAGATCCGCTTGAACTTGGCCACCGCGAACGCGGCGAAGATCCCGGCCAGGACCAGGAACACACCGGCGGTGACCAGGAACGCGATGGCGGGTGGCGCGCCCCACCAGGCGCGGATCCAGAAGGCCAGCGCGATGGCCAGCAGCGGCAGCGCCAGCAGGGCGAACACGGCGGCGACGGCACCGACCGCGCCCCCGAGTTTCGCGCGCTGGAGGTCCTGGCGGACCTCGGCCTTGGCCAGCGCGATCTCGTCATGGACCAGCTCATGCAGATCGGCGGCGGCCGAGGCGACCAGCTCTCCCAGGCTGCGGCCCTCGTCGGCTGCGTCGCTCATCGCGTTCCCCTCTTCCCGCTCCACCAGGAGGCGTGTGCCGTTGCTGCGTGTGACGATGACAGTAGTGGGCGTGGTGCCCCGGCGCCGCCCGAGCGGCCGTTTGACGCCCTGCCATAGCCCTGGGGAGTGATCACGGCCGTCCCGCCCCCACTCGTTCGGCCCCCCTGCATGGTATGCGCCGGGGGCGGCGGACGTGCGCGAGGGCGCCCGGCGGGTCGCCGGACGCCCTCGGGAAGGGACGCAGCGGGGGCTACTCCTCGCGGGAGGCGCCCGGGAGCTTGGCCTGGATCAGCTCCATCACCGTGGCGTCGGTCAGCGTGGTCATGTCGCCCAGCTCACGGTCCTCGGCGACATCGCGCAGCAGCCGGCGCATGATCTTCCCCGACCGGGTCTTGGGCAGCTCCTCCACCGGCAGGATGCGCTGCGGCTTGGCGATCGGGCCCAGCACCTTGGCGACGTGCCCGCGCAACTCCTCGACCAGCGCGCCGTCCTCGCCACCGGCGTCCGCGCCGCCGCGCAGGATGACGAACGCGCAGATGGCCTGCGTCGTCTGCGGGTCGGTGGCGCCGACCACGGCGGCCTCGGCGACCCGGGGGTGCGAGACCAGCGCGGACTCGACCTCGGTGGTGGAGATGTTGTGGCCGGAGACCAGCATCACGTCGTCGACCCGGCCCAGCAGCCAGATGTCGCCGTCGTCGTCCTTCTTGGCCCCGTCCCCGGCGAAGTACCGGCCGGGGAACCGGGACCAGTACGTGTCCCGATAGCGCTGGTCGTCGCCCCAGATGGTGCGCAGCATGGACGGCCACGGCTCGGTGAGGGCGAGATAGCCGCCGGAGCCGTTGGGCACCTCGTTGCCCTCGTCGTCCAGCACGGTCGCGCTGATGCCGGGCAGCGGCACCTGCGCGGAGCCGGGCTTGGCGAGCGTGACCCCGGGCAGCGGGCTGATCATGATGCCGCCGGTCTCGGTCTGCCACCAGGTGTCCACCACCGGGGTGCGGTCGGCGCCGATGTGCTTGCGGTACCAGATCCACGCCTCGGGGTTGATCGGCTCGCCGACCGAGCCGAGGATGCGCAGGCTGCTCAGGTCGAACTGCGCCGGGATGTCGTCGCCCCACTTCATGCAGGCGCGGATCGCGGTGGGCGCGGTGTAGAGGATGGTGACGCCGTACTTCTGCACGATCTCCCACCACCGGCCGTTGTGCGGGGTGTTGGGGGTGCCCTCGTACAGCACTTCGGTGGCGCCGTTGGCGAGCGGCCCGTAGACGATGTACGAGTGGCCGGTCACCCAGCCGACGTCGGCGGTGCACCAGTAGACGTCGGTCTCCGGCTTGAGGTCGAAGACGGCGTGGTGGGTGTAGGCGACCTGCGTGAGGTAGCCACCGGTGGTGTGCAGGATGCCCTTGGGCTTCCCGGTGGTGCCGGAGGTGTAGAGGATGAACAGCGGATGCTCGGCGTCGAACGCCTGCGGGGTGTGCTCGGCGGGCTGGCGCTCCGTCACCTCGTGCCACCACAGGTCGCGGCCGTCCTGCCAGGGGATGTCCTGGCCGGTGCGGCGGACCACCAGTACGTTGCGGACCCGGCCGGCGACGCCGGGCCGGGTGAGGGCCTCGTCCACGGCGGGCTTGAGCGCGGAGGGCGCGCCCCGGCGGTACCCGCCGTCGGAGGTGATGACGACCTTGGCGTCGGCGTCCTCGATGCGGGTGGCCAGCGCGTCGGCGGAGAACGCCCCGAACACCACGGAGTGCGGGGCACCGATCCGGGCGCAGGCCAGCATCGCGACCACGGTCTCGGGGATCATCGGCATGTAGATGGCGACCCGGTCGCCGGCCTCGACGCCCAGTTCGGTGAGCGCGTGCGCGGCCTGGGATACCTCGCGCAGCAACTCGGCGTAGGTGAGGGACCGGGAGTCGCCGGGCTCGCCCTCGAAGTGGATGGCGACCCGGTCGCCGTGGCCGGCCTCGACGTGCCGGTCCACGCAGTTGTACGCGACGTTGATGCGGCCGTCCGCGAACCACTTGGCGAACGGCGGGTCGGACCAGTCGAGCACCTCGGTGGGCTCGGTCTCCCAGCTCAGCCGCCGGGCCTGCTCGGCCCAGAACCCCAGCCGGTCCTCGGCGGCGGCGGCGTACGCGTCGGCGGTGACATTGGCGTCGGCGACGACCTCGGCGGGGGGAGCGAACCTCCGCTCCTCCGTCATGAGATTGGCCAGGCTCTCGTTACCCACAGTCCAGCTCCCTTGCGGCGTGGTCCCACTGCTGTGTCCCAGAGCACACCCCATCAGCACCACGTCCCTTTGACAAGGGAATGCCCCCCGGGTGCGGCGAACGGTCCCCACCGGGCGCCGAACGGTCCCGCCCCGAGCACCGCCGCCCCGCCCGCGTCGTTCCGCCGCCGCTCCCCGGCCGCCGCCCATCCGCTGCCGGTCCGCCGCCGGCCGGAGGAGACCGGCCGGCGGCGGAGGGAGGACGGCCGCTACCCGGTCAGCACATCGGGCCGCACCGGCGAGAACACCGCCGGATGGCCCGCGAGGCCGGTGCCCTCGTGGTTCAGCACATAGGCCTGGGCCTCCCCGACATGGAAGTACATGCCGCGCACGGCGAGTGTCCCCTCGGCCAGCCGCTGGGCCACACACGGGTGCCGCGCCAGATGGTCGAGCTGCTGCACCACATTGGCCAGGCACAGCGTTTCCAGCTCGTCGGCGGTCGGCCGGCCGTCCAGTATCGGCCTGGCCGCCTCCGGCTCGGTCAGCCGTGCCACGCTCGGCCTGCCGTGCCGCAGCCACCGGCTGAGCGCGTGCGCCCCGGGCACCGGGTGCCCGCCGTCGGCCGTGGCCTGCAACGCCTGCATGGCCCCGCAGCCCGAGTGCCCGCACACGGTGATGGTCGGCACCCGCAGCACCGTCACCGCGTACTCGATGGCGGCCGCCACCGACGGGTCCGCGCTGTCCTCGCCGGGCGGCGGCACCAGGTTGCCCACATTGCGCACCGTGAACAGGTCCCCGGGGCCGCTGGACGTGATCATCGAGGTGACCAGCCGTGAGTCGGCACAGGTGACGAACAGCTGCCCGGGCTGCTGCCCCTCGGCGGCGAGCCGGGCCAGCTCCTGACGGACCAGCGGCGCGGTGTGCCGCTGGAAGGTGCGCACCCCGCCCATCAGCCGGTCGTCCTCGCGCCGGCCGCCCGGCTTGTGCGCCGTACCCGCGTTGTCCGGGGCGGCGGTGCACTGGTGGTTGCGCCAGGGGGTCCACGGCCGGCAGCGGTGCGCCGCCGCCGGCTCGGCCACCACCTGGCCGGAGCGCCCGGTGATCTCCGCTTCGGCGCCGTGGGCGATGTGCGCGGTACGCCAGTCGTGCAGCGTCTCGTAGGCGGCGTGGTCCATGAAGGAGCCGTCCAGTTCGACGGCGGCGGGCGCGTCCTCGGGGATCTGGGCCAGCGTCCGGCTGAGCCTGGGCACCGCGAGGAACGTCAACTGCCCGCGCACCCGCACCCGGTGGCTGCCGTCCGGCTGCCGCTCGTGGCTGATCCGGGTCTGGGTGAGCCGGTGCAGCGCGATCGCCACCGCCATCGCGATGCCGATCGCCACCCCCTCCAGCACACCCAGCGCGGCGACGCCGAGGGCGGTGGCCGCGTACACCACCACCTCGCGGTGCCGGGTGACGGTGCGGATGTGGGTGATGCTCACCATCTGGATGCCGACCACCATCACCAGCGCGGCGAGCGTGGCCAGCGGGATCTCCTCCAGCAGCGCGACCAGCAGCCCGGCCGACAGCAGCACCCAGCAGCCGTGCAGTATCGACGACCAGCGGGTGACCGCCCCGGCGGCCACATTGGCGGCGCTGCGCACCGCGACACCCGTCACCGGCAGTCCGCCCAGGGATCCGGAGATCAGATTCGCCGCGCCCTGTCCGCGCAGCTCCCGGTCCAGATCGGCCTTCGGCACCCGGGGGCCGCCCTGCCGCTGCCGCGCGGCGGCCAGCTTGTCCACCGCGACGGCCGACAGCAGGGATTCGACGCTCGCCACCAGCGTGATGGTGAGCACCGCGGCGATCAGCCCGAGCACCGGGCCGTCGGGCATCTGCGGCAGCGCGTGGCTGCTCCAGGACGGCAGGTCGACCCGCTCCACCGAGGCGGAGGTCAGCCAGGTCAGCACCGTGGCCAGGGAGACGGCGGCGAGCGCGGCCGGGAACACTCTGCGGACGGTGGCGCCGCGGTGGCCGGGCAGCCTCGGCCACAGCAGCAGTACGGCGACGGTGAGGCCGCCGATCAGCAGGGACGCGGTGTGCGGCTGGGCCAGCTGGCCGGGCAGCTGGGCGAGATTGGCCAGGGCCTCGCTCTCGGGGCTGCCGCCCAGCACGATGTGCAGCTGGGCGAGCGCGATGGTGATGCCGATGCCGGCGAGCATGCCGTGCACGATGGCGGGGCTCACCACGAGGGCCGCTCTGGCCACGCGCAGGGCGGACAGGCCGAGTTGGGCGAGACCGGCCAGCGCGGTGATGGCGCAGGTGACGCGCCATCCGTACTGGATGATCAGCTCGGCGGTGACGACGGTGAGACCGGCCGCGGGGCCGCTCACCTGGAGCGGGGCTCCGCCGAGCAGGCCGACGACGATCCCGCCGACGGCCGCTGCCACCAGCCCCGCCTGGAGCGGGGCGCCGGTGGCCAGCGCGATGCCCAGGGAGAGCGGCAGGGCGATCAGGAAGACCGAGATCGAGGCCGGCAGGTCGGCGCGCAGCACGGGGCCGCGGCCGCTGCCGGCGGGGGCGGAGGGGGGCGATGAGGTCGAAGGGGTGGGCGCGGGGGCGCAGGCGGACATGTTCCGTCTCCGTCCAGGTCCAGTTCGAGATCCGGGGAGCAGCCACTTTCCGTGACGTTATGACTACTCCCAAGCATTGGTAAATGAAGAGTAATCCCGCGTAAAGCCCGTTACTAGAGCAGATGCCCGAATGGCGGACGACTTCCGCCTTTCGAGTGAAGGAAGATGAAAAGCCGCTTGTCGTACAAACATCTCATCTGATTTATGGAGATGTTGGGGTGCGGTCGGACCACCCCGGCCACCAGGCACCCAGTACGGCGGGAGGACCGATGGCGGTCACACGCGGCACACGTACCACCCCACTCAGGACAAGGAGGTCCCGGCGGATCACCGGCACCGCGCTGCTCACCGCCCTCGCCCTGGGCCTGACCGGCTGCGGCAGCGGCGACGGCGGCCAGGACACCGGGGGCGAGGCGGAGGAGGAGGGCGCCGCCGCCCGCGACGCCCCCGCCAAGGCGGCGCCCCGGCTGATCGGCGACGGCTCCACCGCGTTCACCGGGGAGCAGCCCAACCAGCCCGAGGTGAGCCGGCTCGCCCCCGGCGAGACACCGCCGCAGTTCGTCGTCTTCTCCTGGGACGGCGCCGGGGAGGACGGCAACAAGCTCTTCTCCCGGTTCCGCGAGATCGGCCGCGAGTACGACGCGCACATGACGTACTTCCTCTCCGGCGTCTATCTGCTGCCCGAGTCCGAGCGCATGGCCTACCAGCCGCCCGGCCACGCCCCCGGCGCCTCCGACATCGGCTACCTCAAGGACGAGAACATCGCCGCCACCCTCGAACAGGTACGCGGCGCCTGGCTGGACGGCAGCGAGATCGGCACCCACTTCAACGGCCACTTCTGCGGCCCCTCCGGCGTCGACAGCTGGTCCGCGCAGGACTGGATCAGCGAGACCGAGCAGGCCAAGTGGATGGTGCAGAACTGGAAGACCACCACCGGCTGGACCGATGCCGAACCGCTGCCCTTCGACTACGACGAGGAACTCGTCGGCGGACGCACCCCCTGCCTCGAAGGCCGCGACGCGCTCCTGGAGGCCGCGGGCGAACTCGGCTTCCGCTACGACTCCAGCGGCAACGGCAAGCAGGTGTGGCCCCAGCAGATCAACGGCATCTGGGACGTCCCCCTCCAGGCCGTCCCCATGCCGGGCCGTTCCTTCGAGACCCTGTCCATGGACTACAACTTCATGGTCAACCAGTCGGGACCGACCAGCGGCGACCCGGCCATGCACACCACCTGGGGCAACCAGATGCGCGACGGGCTCCTCGCCGCCTTCGACCGCGCGTACAACGGCAACCGTGCCCCGCTGATCATCGGCAACCACTTCAACAGCTGGAACGGCGGCGTCTACATGGACGCCGTCGAGGAGGTCATCAAGGAAGTGTGTCCGAAGGAGGACGTCCACTGCGTCTCCTTCCGCCAGCTCGTCGACTGGCTCGACGCCCAGGACCCGGCGGTCCTCGACGCACTGCGCACGCTGGACGTCGGTGAGCGGCCGGCCGGCGGATGGGAGACCTTCCCGGCAGCCCCCGCCGACCCGGCCACCGAACCGGACACTCAGCCGACCGCCTGAGCCACCGGCTCCTCACCCAGCACGAAACCGGGGTCGACCTGCGCCGCCAGGTCGGCCCCGGTCCGCTCGTTGCCCCAGCTCGCCGCGTTCTTCAGATGGAAGTGCACCATCTGCTGTGTGTACCGGCCCCAGTCGCGCCGCTCGTACGCCGCGTCGGCCTCCCGGTACAGCACCGACAGCGCCGCCCCGACTCCCGCCTCCAGCTCCGCGAACGGCCGCCCCGCACCGCGCTCCAGCGCCCGTACCCAGCCGGAGTGGCCCACCGTCACCAGCAGGTCGTCCCCGACCTGTTCCCGCAGGAACTCCTCGTCGTCCGGGCCCTGCACCTTGTTGCCGACGACGCGCAGCGCCACGTCGAAGTCCCGCGCGTACTCCCGGTACTGGCGGTACACCGACACGCCCTTGCGGGTCGGCTCCACCACCAGGAACGTCAGGTCGAAGCGGGTGAACAGCCCGGAGGCGAACGAGTCGCTGCCCGCCGTCATGTCCACCACCACGTACGCGTCGCGCCCGTCCACCAGGTGGTTCAGGCACAGCTCCACCGCGCCCGTCTTGGAGTGGTAGCAGGCCACCCCCAGGTCGTCCTCCGTGAAGGCACCCGTCGCCAGCAGCCGCGCCGAGCGGCCCTCGCCGAGATCGACGTCGCGGGCGCAGGCCGCGAAGACCGGATTGTCCTCGTCGAGCCGCAGCAGCCGCGAACCCGCGCCCGGCGGGGTCGTCTTGATCATCGTCTCCGCCGACAGGATCCGCGGATTGTCGCCGCGCAGATACTCCTTGATCAGCGGCAGCCGTCCGCCCAGCGGCGGTACCGCCGCCGCCTCCTCGTCCGACAGGCCGAGCGCCGGGCCCAGATGCTGATTGATGTCGGCGTCCACCGCCGTGACCGGCACCCCCCGGTGCGCCAGATGCCGGATGAACAGCGAGGACAGCGTGGTCTTGCCACTGCCGCCCTTGCCCACGAAAGCGATCTTCATGTTCATTAGCGTAGTGGTCCCGAGCCCCCGCACCGGCCAGCCTCTAAGCTTCGGCACCATGCACGCCAACGCCCCCGCCGACCCCCTCGGCCCCCTGGCCGCACTGCCCGGCGTCGCCGACACCGTCGACTCCGTACGCACCGCCGTCGACCGGCTGTACGGCCACCGGGTGATGCGCCGCCGCGCCGCCGAGGTCGCCTCCGAGGCCGCGCTGCGCGGAGCCCGCGGCTCGGCCGCCCTCTCCGGCGCCGACTGGGCCCTGGAAGAGGTGCGCCGGCGCACGGACTTCGGCGACGACGCCCAGGCCCGTACGGTCGGCGCGGCGCTGCGGGTCACCGCCGAGGCGGGCGAGGCGCTCGACGTCTGGCGCGGCACACCACTGCGGGTCCTGGCCCGCCTGCACCTGCTGGCCGCCGGCGGCCCCGCGCCGCGGACCGGACCGGACACGGTCGGCCGCCCCCGGCTGGCCGGCGAACCCGTCACCGAACCCCTGCTGACGGACGATCACCCACCGCTGCCCGGCCCCGACGCCGTGGCCGCCCGCCTCGACGCCCTCAACCGGCTGCTGGTGCACGGCTCCTCGGCCCCCGCCCTGGTGACCGCCGCCGTCGTGCACGGCGAACTCCTCACCCTGCGCCCGTTCACCTCCCACAACGGCCTGGTCGCCCGCGCCGCCCAGCGCATCGTGCTGCTCGGCTCCGGCCTCGACCCCAAGGGCGTCGCCCCCGCCGAGGCCGGGCACGCGGAGACCGGAACGGAGGCGTACACGCGGGCCCTCGCCGGCTACGCCTCGGGCACGGCGGCGGGCATGGCGGAATGGATCGCGCACTGCGGGCGCGCCGTGGAGCTGGGGGTACGCGAATCGGTGGCCGTGTGCGAAGCACTGCAGCGCGGAGCCGCCTGACGCGGCCCACTCCGCGGAAGGCGGCGGCGCCGCTGTAACGCCGCGCCGCCGAGCGGTACGAAGCACCGGGTGAACAGTGCGTGCGCCTCATGTGGCCGATCAGGTGCGGGGACGCGCCCCGTTCCCCGGTCGGCCGGCCCGGTTGGCGGGTCGGCTACGCGTGGGTGCCCGGTCTTCCCACCGCCGGTCCGTGGGCCTTCACCGGCCGCATCCTCCCGGATGCCGCCCGGCCACACGGGCCTTCACTTCCTTTGTACTCCGTCCGGGGGCGAAGAGAAACCCGAACCGGCCCGGGCCCGGCAATTTTTACTTCCCCCGCGAAGTGGGACGTACCGCCCCGGCCTCGCCTCAGGCCGCCCGGGCCGCCCGCGCGGACCTGCGCCGCCCCACGTACCAGACCACACCGGCCGTCGTCGCCGCCGCCACCACCGCCGCCCCGGCCGCCAGCGCCGGACGGGTCGGCATGGACAGCGACGGCAGCCGCTGCCGCAGCGGCACCGGGCGCTCGAAGGCCAGCACCGGCCACTGCCGCGCCGCCGCCTCCTTGCGCAGTGCCCGGTCCGGGTTCACCGCGTGCGGATGGCCGACCGACTCCAGCATCGGGAGGTCGGTGACCGAGTCGCTGTAGGCGTAACAGCGCTCCAGGTCGTACCCCTCCGACTCCGCCAGCTCCCGGATGGCCTCCGCCTTGGTCGGGCCGTAGGCGTAGTAGTCGACCTCGCCCGTGTAACGGCCGTCCTCGATCACCATCCGGGTGGCCACCACCCGGTCGGCGCCCAGCAGCCGCCCGATCGGCTCGACGACTTCCGCGCCCGACGTGCTCACGATCACCACGTCCCGGCCGGCGGCGTGGTGCCTCTCGATCAGCGAGGCCGCCTCGTCGTAGATGATCGGATCGATCACCTGGTGCAGCGTCTCGGCGACGATCTCCTTCACTTGCGCTACGTTCCACCCACGGCACAGGGCCGACAGGTACTCCCGCATCCGCTCGGTCTGCTCATGGTCCGCGCCGCCCAGCAGATAGAGGAACTGGGCGTAGGCGGTGCGCAGCACGGCCCGGCGGTTGATGAGCCCACCCTGGTAGAAGGACCGGCTGAAGGTGACCGTGCTCGACTTGGCGATGACCGTCTTGTCCAGGTCGAAGAAGGCGGCCGTGCGCGGCTGGGAGAGGTTTTCCACCTGCCCGAGCATAAAGGGCCGCCATTCGGCGTACGCTGGGGCGCGTGGGTTTGCCTGAGAAGCCTCTCGGGTACACCATGGAAGTCACGGATCGTTCGCGACCGTGCTAACCCGGTCCGGCTCCTCCCCCCCGAGTCGGCCGTGGAAGACGACCCCCGCTCTCCCCCCCGGCGGGGGTCGTCGCATGTCCGGGCCCGGTTGCGGCCCGTGGAGCGCCGCTCGGCCGGGGCGGCAATTCGACACCCCCTTAACCCTAGGTAATCGCTGCGGCGGCAGGGAACCCTTTGCGGCCCCGTTCACCGAATGGGGTGACGGAGTTATCCACAAGGCCGGGGTTATCCACAGAATCTGAGCGAGATCCCCGTAATCCCGTGAGATCGGTCACCGTGTTTCCCGTCGCTGTCGCATAGCCGGAGGGGACGGACTCATGACCGCCTCGATTCTGATCGTCACCGAGGACGAGACCACGCTGGAGGACCTGCTGCGCCTGTGCGCGGCGGCCGGCACCGCGGCCGAGGTCGTGCACGGGACGCCCACCGCGGAACAGTGGGCGGGTGCCCCGCTCGTGCTGGTCGGGGACGACCGGGCGCTCGCCCGGCAGGGGCGCTGGCCCGGGCGCCGGCCCGGTGTGCTGCTCATCGCCCGGGACCTGGACGACCACACCGTGTGGGCGCGCGGCGTGGCTCTCGGCGCGGAGGAAGTCGTCCATCTCCCCGATGCCGAGCCGTGGCTGGCCGACCGCATCGCCGACGCCGGTGAGCCGCCCGGACGTCCGGCGCTCACCATCGGGGTGCTCGGCGGGCGCGGCGGCGTCGGCACCTCCGCACTGGCCGGCGCGCTCGCCGTCACCGCCGCCCGGCAGGGCCACCGCACCGTCCTCGTCGACGGCGATCCGCTCGGTGGCGGCCTCGACGTCCTGCTCGGCGGCGAGCGGATCGCCGGCTCGCGCTGGCCCGCGTTCGTCACCGCCCAGGGGCGGCTGTCCGGGGCCGCTTTGGAGGAATCCCTGCCCCGGGTGCACGGAGTGAGCCTCCTCAGCTGGGACCGGGGCAGTGTGCTGCGGCTGACCGGCCAGGCGATGCGCTCGGTCCTGACGGCGGCCCAGCGGGGCGGCGGCCTGGTGGTCATCGACCTGCCGCGCACCGTGGACGAGGCGTGCGCCGAGGCCCTGGCCCACCTGGACCTGGGGCTGCTGCTGGTCCCCGGCGAACTGCGCGCCGTCGCCGCCGCCCGCCGGGTGGCCGGCACCGCGGGCGCGCTGGTACGCGACCTCCGGGTCGTCGCGCGCGGCCCCGGGCTGCCCGGCGGGCTGGCCGGGCCCGAGCTGGGGCAGGTGCTCGGACTGCCGCTCGCGGGCGAACTGCCCGACGAACCCGGCCTGTCCAAAACCGTCGAGGAAGGCCGGCCACCGGGCGGCAACCCGTCCGGAGTCCTCGCCCACTTCTGCGCCGGCCTCCTCGGCCACGCCCTGCCGACGCTGCGAGCGGCGGCATGAACGCGGCGACGGGACTGCTGGAGACGGTCCGGCTGCGCCTGGCCGAGACCGGCGCGGAGCCCACCCCCGGCAACGTGACCGCGGCCCTCGGCGACCGGGGGCGGCTGCTGGGCGACACGGCGGTGCGCGAGGTCGTCCGCACACTCCGCTCCGAACTCGACGGCGCCGGGCCCCTGCAACCCCTGCTCGCCGAGCCCGAGGTCACCGACGTGCTCGTCAACGGCCCCGCCGAGGTGTGGATCGACCGGGGCCGCGGCCTCGAACGCGCCCCGGTGCGCTTCCCCGACGCGGCGGCCGTCCGCCGGCTCGCCCAGCGGCTGGCGGCCACCGCCGGGCGCCGGCTGGACGACGCCAGCCCCTGGACCGACGCACGCCTCCCGGACGGCACCCGGATGCATGCCGTGCTGCCCCCCGTGGCCGCGGGCGGCAGCACCGTGCTCTCGCTGCGGGTCGTCCGGCCCCGGGCCTTCGCCCTCGCCGACCTGCTGGCGGCCGGGACCGTACCGCCCGGCGGCGACCGGCTGCTGCGGGCCGTGCTCGCCGCCCGGCTGTCCTTCCTGGTCACCGGCGGCACCGGCTCGGGCAAGAGCACCCTGCTCGCCACCCTGCTGGGCCTCGCCGACCCGGACGAACGTCTCGTCCTCGTCGAGGACTCCGCCGAACTCCGCCCCGACCACCCGCACGTGGTCCGGCTGGAGACCCGCCCCGCCAACCAGGAGGGTGCCGGCCGGGTCGGCCTGCGCGAGCTGGTGCCGCAGGCACTGCGCATGCGGCCGGACCGGCTGGTCGTCGGCGAGGTGCGCGGGCCGGAGGTCCTGGAACTGCTGTACGCGCTGAATACCGGTCACGAAGGCTGCTGCGGCACGCTCCACGCGAACGCCGCCGCCGATGTCCCGGCCCGCCTGGAGGCGCTGGCCAGCGGGGCCGGGCTGCCCAGAGCCGCCCTGCACAGCCAACTGGCCTCGGCGCTCTCCCTGATCGTGCACGTCGTCCGGGACCGCGCCACGGGGCGCCGCCGGATCGCGGAGATCCACACCCTGGACCGTACCGGGACCGGCCTGGTCACCACGACACCCGCCGTGCACTGGACGCCGGAGGGCTTCGCGCCCGACCGGGGCCACGAGCGGCTGCGGGACCTGTGCGCGCGGGGCGGTGCGGCGCTGTGAGGCGGCCACGGCACATTGGGGCGCCCGGCGCGGAACGGGCGACGGGAGCGCGGACATGAACGGGCCGACGACGACCCTGGTGCCGTTCGCGGGCGCGCTGTGCGCGGGTGGCGCCGCCTGGCTGCTGGCCACCCCCGGGGCGGCGGCGCGACGGCGGACCCTGCGGGTGCTGGCCGACGACCGGCCACCGGAGCCCCGTCCCGGGCCGCGGGCGCGGCTGCGGGCGCGTGTGCGGGCTCCGGCCGAGGGCACGGCCCGGGTGGTGCTGTGGTGTCTGGCGGTGGGCGGCCTGGTCGCCCTGTGGGGCCGCTCCCCGCTGCCACTGGTCGCGGCGTGCCTCGCCGCACCGCTGGTGGTACGCGGCCACCGACGGCGGCGCGAGCGACAGCGGGCCGACGAACGGCGCGAAGCGGTGATCGGGATGTGCCGGGCGGTGGCGGCCGAGGTCCGGGCGGGCCGTCAGCCCTGGCAGGCGCTCGCGGCCACCGGCACCGGTTCCCTCGGCGCGGCGGGCACGGCGGTGCTGGCCGCCGCACGGTACGGGGGCGATGTGCCGGGTGCCCTGACCGGCGCCGCGGAGCGGCCCGGGGCGGACGGGCTGCGCGCCGTGGCCGCCTGCTGGCGGGTCGCGGTGGACAGCGGGGCCTCCCTGGCCACCGGGCTGGAGAAGGTCGCGGAGGCGCTGAGAGCCGAGCAGGACCAGCAGGAGGAGGTACGGGCCCAACTGGCCGGGCCCCGGGCCACGGCTGTCCTGTTGGCGGCCCTGCCGCTGTTCGGACTGCTGCTGGGCGCGGCGATGGGCGCCCGGCCCCTGGAGGTGCTGCTCCACTCCCCGCCCGGGCTCGTCTGTCTGCTGCTCGGCCTGCTGCTGGAGTGCGCGGGCCTGGCCTGGGTCACGGCCATCACCCGGTCGGCGGAGAGGACGGCGCCATGATGACGCACGCCCCGGGGGTGCTGCTCCCACTGCTGACCCTGTCGGCGGCTGTCGCCGGGCCGCTGCTGCTGCTCCACCGCTTCACCCGGCGCCGGACCACCGCTGCCCGGCTGACCGCCCTCACCTGCGGTAGCACCGGGCCACCGGGCCCGGGCGTGGCAGCGGAGACCGTGGGGTGGTGGCGGCGACTGCCGGCGCGGCTCCGCTCGGCGGGCCGGGACCGGCCCGGCCGGGAGGACCCGCAGCTGCCGCTGATCGCCGAGCTGCTGGCCGCCTGTCTGGCGGCCGGGGC
>NZ_JBHWJL010000111.1:0-15866 GCF_042731495.1 Streptomyces sp. NPDC059853 | reverse complement strand
GCCCCCGGGTGACCGGCCCGGCGTGCACCGCGCCTGCCACCGGTGCCGGTGCCGGTGCCGGTGCCGCCACCACCCCTGCCCCCGCGCCCTCCGCCGCCCCCGCGGGCGGCAGTGCCGCCAGCCGCGCCCGCAGCGCCGTGGCCCGCGTCCGGGCCCGTTCCTCGTCGTCGCGGGCCCAGAGCCGCTGCGCCGCCAGCCGTTCCACCTCCCGGACCTGCCCGACCCGGCGGGCCAGCAGCAGCGCGTCCGACAGCCGCGCGCAGCGGCTCGCGGCGGACCGCCGGTCCTCGTCCGCCGTGCCCGCCGCCCGCTCCAGCGCGGCCCGCGCCCCCGGCAGCCCGTCCAGCGCCCGCGCCGCGCTCTCGTAGCGCGCCAGCAGCCGCTCGCCGGCCCGCCCGGCCGCGTCCGTACCGCCGCGCACGGCCAGGTCCTGCAGCAGATCGGCCACCACGTCCCACGGCGGCAGCTCCCGGCCCGCCAGCCAGCCGGCCAGCGCGTCCGGGCTGCGTCTGGAGAACGCCGCGTACCACCCGGCCGCCGGGTCGAGCACCGCGGTGACCGCGCGCAACTCGTCCGTGAACGCGGCCAGCTCGGCCGCCGCTTCCCGCTGCTGGGCCCTGGGCACATCCGCCATGGCCGCTACTGAACCCAACCGTGTTACGGATCGTGTTACCGGCGTGCTACGGGCGGTTTTCCCCTCGTCTTTTCCGGACCACTGGCGCGGCGGCCGGTCACCGGCCCACCGCGTACCCCTGTGCGCCGCGCGGGTTCGCCGCCGCCAGCAGCACCCCGCGCTCCGGGTCGCGCCCGACCGCGCACAGCCGGCCCTCCGTCCACGGCCCGCCGACCGTCACCTCGTGGCCGCGCCGCCGCAGCTCGGCGATCGTCTCCTCGCCGAGCCGCGACTCGACGGTGACGCTGCCCGGGCGCGTACCCCGCGGATAGAAGGAACTCGGGAAGCTGTCCTGGTGCCAGTTGGGCGCGTCGATCGCGCCCTGCAGGTCGAGTCCGCCGCGTACCGGCGGCCGCAGCGCCGCCGCCAGGAAGAAGTGCAGCTGCCACTGGTCCTGCTGGTCCCCGCCCGGTGTGCCGAACGCCAGCACCGGCTCCCCGTCCCGCAGCGCCAGCGAGGGGGACAGCGTGGTGCGCGGCCGGCGGCCCGGAGTCAGCGAGGTGGGCAGGCCCTCCTCCAGCCACGTCATCTGGAGCCGGGTGCCCAGCGGGAACCCCAGTTCGGGGATCACCGGGCTGGACTGGAGCCAGCCACCGCTGGGCGTCGCGCTGATCATGTTGCCCCAGCGGTCCACCACATCGACGTGGCAGGTGTCGCCCCGCGTCTCCCCGCTGCGGTCCACCGTCGGCTCGCCGGAGCCCGCCACCGCCGCCCCGCCGGCCCGTTCCGCGCCCGCGAGCGCCGCCGCCGCGACGCGCGGCGTGCGGCCCCCGGGTGCCCCCGGCCGCAGCTCGAACGAGGCCCGGTCGCCGATCAGTTCCCGCCGCCCGGCGTTGTACTCGGCCGACAGCAGCTCCTTCAGCGGCACCTCCCCGCTGTCCCCGTACCACGCCTCCCGGTCGGCCATCGCGAGCTTGCCGCCCTCGATCAGCGCGTGGACGTACTCGGGCGTGCCGTACGCCGCCGCGTCCAGCCCCGGGTCCAGCAGCGCCAACTGCTGGAGCAGCACCGGGCCCTGGCTCCACGGCCCGGGCTTGCACACCGTCCAGCCCTGCCAGTCGTACCGCACCGGCTCCTCGTACCCGGCGGACCAGCCCGCCAGGTCGTCGCCGGTGAGCACGCCCGCGTGCCGCTCGCCCGAGGAATCCATCGCCGGCCGGGCGGCGTGCGCGGCGATCGCCTCGCCGATGAACCCCTCCCGCCAGATCCGGCGGGCCGCCTCGATCTCCGCCTCCCGGCCCCGGCCGGGCCCCGCCGCCTCCGTCAGCAGCCGCCGCCAGGTCGCGGCCAGCTGCGGGTTGCGCAGCATCCCGCCGGCCGCCGGGGCGGCGCCGCCGGGCAGATAGATCTCGGCCGACGAGGTCCACTCCTCCTCGAACAGCTGCCGCACCGACTCCACCGTGAGCCCGACGCGCTCCACCGCCGGATGGCCGTCGGCCGCGTAGCCGATGGCGTACTTCAGCACCTCGGCCAGGGACTTGGTGCCGTGGTCGCGCAGCAGCGTCAGCCACGCGTCCACCGCGCCCGGGACGACGGCCGCGAGCGGCCCGGTGCCCGGCACCAGGTCGAGGCCGAGCCCGTCCCGGTAGTGGCCGATGGTCGCCCCGGCCGGTGCGGGCCCCTGCCCGCACAGCACCTGTATCCGGCCGCCGGCCGGTGCCAGGATGATCGGGACGTCACCGGCCGGGCCGTTGAGGTGCGGCTCGACCACGTGCAGGACGAAACCGGCCGCCACGGCGGCGTCGAAGGCGTTGCCGCCGTCTTCGAGCACCGCCATCGCGGAGGAGGAGGCCAGCCAGTGGGTGCTGGAGACCATGCCGAAGGTGCCGTGCAGGGTGGGGCGTGTGGTGACCATGCGGCGAAGCGTACGCGGTCGGGCCGCGCGGGTCAGGACAGCGCGGGGATGATCTGCTCCCCGTAGGCGTCCAGCACCTCCTTGCGGGCGTCGTGCATCGCGTACACGGCGAACTGGTCGACGCCGAGCGCCCGCAGCTGCCGCAGCCGGTCGATGTGCGCCGCGGGCGGGCCGATCAGACAGAACCGGTCCACCACCGCGTCCGGCACGAACGCGGTGTCCGGATGCCCGGAACGGCCGTGGTGCGCGTAGTCGTACCCGCGCCGCTCGCCGATGTACGCGGTCAGTTCGCGCGGCACCCGCCCGGAGTCCTCCCCGTACCGGGCCACCAGATCGGCGACATGGTTGCCGACCATCCCGCCGAACCAGCGGCACTGCTCACGGGCGTGGCCCAGCGCCCCGGGCGAGGCGTCGGGCGTCACGTACGCGGGCGCCGCCACGCAGACGGTCACCGCGCCCGGGTCGCGCCCGGCCGCGGCGGCCGCCGACCGCACGGCCTTCACCATCCACTCCGTGAGGAACGGGTCGGCCAGCTGGAGGATGAACCCGTCCGCCGCTTCACCGGCCAGCCGCAGCGCCTTGGGCCCGTACCCGGCCAGCCACACCGGCAGCCGCGCCCCGGGGCCGCCGCGTACCCACGGCAGCCGCAGCGCCGTGCCGTCCACCACCGCCTCGCGGCCCTCGGCCAGGTCGCGGATCGCCGTCATCGCCTCGCCCAGCCGGGCCAGCGTGGTGGGGCGCCGCCCGGCCACCCGCAGCGCGGAGTCGCCGCGCCCGATGCCGCAGACGGTGCGCGGACCGTACATCTCGTTCAGGGTGGCGAAGGTGGAGGCGGTGACCTCCCAGGCGCGGGTGGCGGGGTTGGTGACCATCGGGCCGACGATCAGCCGCTCCGTCTCGGCCAGGATCCGGCTGTGGATGACGAAGGGTTCCTGCCACAGCACCGCCGAGTCGAAGGTCCAGCCGTGCCGGAAGCCGTGCTGTTCGGCGCGCCGCATCAGGGCGACGGTCTCGGCGGCGGGCGGGTCGGTCTGCAGGACGAGTCCGAAGTCCATTCATCTCTCCGTGTACTGGCTCAGGCCGCGCCGCAGGTACCGCCCGTGCCCGGCCCGGCCGGTGAAGCGGCGCCCGTCCAGGACGACGGAGCCCCGGGAGAGGACGGTGTCCACCCGGCCGGTGATCCGCAGGCCCTCGTACGCCGAATAGTCGACATGCATGTGGTGCGTGGTGGCGGAGATCGTGTGGCGGGCGGCCGGGTCGTAGACCACCAGATCGGCGTCCGAGCCGGGCGCGATGGTGCCCTTCCGGCCGTAGAGGCCGAACATCCGGGCCGGGGCGGCGCAGGCGAGGTCGATCCAGCGGCGCCGGGAGATCCGGCCGTCGAGGACGGCCTGGTGCAGCAGGTCGATGCGGTGCTCCACGCCGGGCAGTCCGTTGGGGATCCTGGAGAAGTCGCCACGGCCCAGCTCCTTCTGGCCGCTGAAGCAGAACGGGCAGTGGTCGGTGGACACCACCTGGAGGTCGTCGGTGCGCAGCGCGCGCCACAGCGCCGCCTGGTGCTCGCGCGGGCGCAGCGGGGTGCTGCACACGTACTTGGCGCCCTCGAATCCGGGTGCGGCGAGCTGTTCGTCGGAGAGGAACAGGTACTGCGGGCAGGTCTCGCCGAAGACCGGGAGGCCGAGGTCGCGGGCGCGGGCGAGTTCGGCGACGGCCTCCTGGGCGGAGACGTGCACGACGTACAGCGGGGCGCCGGCAACGCGGGCGAGCGCGATGGCCCGGTGGGTGGCCTCCGCCTCCAGCAGCGCGGCGCGCACCTCGCCGTGGTACCGCGGATCGGTGCGGCCGGCGGCGAGGGCCTGGGCGACGAGGACGTCGATGGCGATGCCGTTCTCGGCGTGCGTCATCACCAGGGCGCCGTTGCCGGCGGCGCGCTGGAGGACGCGCAGGATCTGGCCGTCGTCGCTGTAGAAGACGCCGGGATAGGCCATGAACAGCTTGAACGAGGTGACGCCCTCGGCCACCAGGCCGTCCATCTCCTTGAGGGCCGCCTCGGTGACGTCGGAGCAGATCAGGTGGAAGCCGTAGTCGACGGCGCACTGCCCCTCGGCCTTGGCGAACCACGCGTCGAGCCCTTCGCGCAGCGCCTGCCCCGGCCGCTGGACGGCGAAGTCGACGACGGTGGTGGTGCCGCCCCAGGCGGCGGCGACGGTGCCGGTGGCGAAGGTGTCGGAGGCGGCGGTGCCGCCGAAGGGCAGCTCCATGTGGGTGTGCACGTCGACGCCGCCGGGGATGACGTACTTCCCGCCGGCGTCGATGACGCGCTCGGCGCTCCAGCCCTCGGCGGCGGCGCTGCCCCGGGCGGCCAGGGCGGCGACCTTCTCGTCCTCGACGAGGACATCGGCCTCGATCTCGTCGGCGGCGGTGACCACCAGCCCGCCCCGGACCACGATCCGGCCCACGCGCCTCGCCCCTCTCACCTGCTGACACCGACAGTGGAGGGGACGACCGTAGACCGTGGTAACTCCTTGTGGCAACGACGCCACGGTGAATGACGGCGCGGGCGTGTTGTGACCGGCCCCCGGCCCGCAGACCAGCGCTCGGCGACGGGGCCGGTACACCGCCCGGGCCGGTCAACCGGAGCAGGTCGGCCGCTGTGCGCAGCCGGAGGAGAACATGGGCAGCGCGCATCCGACAGGAGGCCGGCGCCCTTCCGTGTCGAACACGAAGCCGGGACCATCCCCACCGTGGCCGCGACCAGTCCCTGCCGCACCTGATGGTCACCGCCCCGATCGACCGACGGTCCGTCGTCGCTTCGGGTGGAGCAATAAGGACCGGGTGTCCATGGTGGCGCGGGTGCTGATGGCCCAATGCTGTGCCCCCAGTGGGGGTGATGAGGACGGGCGTGGCTGATCCGTTGGTTCCGGCCGCGTCGGGGTTGCGGCCCCGGTGGGGCTGATGAGGACCCCGTTGTGAAGGTGCTGGTCGCGTTGGGGCTTGGCCATCTTGAGGTGGCCGTCTTTGCAGCGAGTCTCGGGTTGTGCCGGCGGGCCCGGAGTGTCGCTGACATCCGGGCAGTCACAGGATGGTGGTGGGGGTGGGTTTCGTGGCGCCCCATTCGTGGCGGTGGGGAGTGGTGCCGGGTGGGGAGGTAGAGACGAGGACCTGGTCGTAGGTGAGGTCGGGGAGGTCCTCCACGGTCATCTGGAAGCGGCGTGGTTGGGCTTCAGTCAGCTGGCCTTCGAAGACGCTGCGCTGGACGTGGGGGAGGTATTTGCGGCAGGTCCGCAGGATGGGGGCGTTGCGTTTGGCGGCGGTGTCGTAGACGACGATGACGTGTACCCGCACTCACCACCAGATCCGGAAGGGCTCGTAGGGGGTGCCCTCCAGGCAGTAGTCGGTGAAGCTGCATCCCCGGCAGCGGCTTCGTGCGAGACGGTTGGGCGATGAGGAGCCGCCGCCGCGTTCAGCACGGCCTGGATGTCGGCTTCCGCCTCGGAGGCGCTTCTTCCGCGTAGGGCAACCGTTCGGTGCGGCGCGTGGCCGGGTAGTGCAGGATCGCGCCCTGCGCCTCGACGCCGAGCCGGTGCAGCTGATGGCAGTAGTGCATGGCCTGAGCGCGGTCTCCGGGAGCGGGGCGGGACGAGGACTTGACCTCGTGTACCCGTTGCTGGCCGTCGACGAAGTCCAGCTTGGCAGCGCCCCGGTCCACCGGGCTGTGCCGGGTGTAGGCGCTGTCGTGGACGGCCTCGCCGAGCTGGACGGTGGCGCTGAGGTGTCCGGGGCGCACACCTCGCGTGTACAGCCACAACTGTCCCGCCTGGCCGAACGCATCACGCAGCTCGTCCTGAACAGTGGCTCGCTCAACATCACTCCGCCGGAACTCCACTCCCGGTTCGGCCCCCTGCTGCGAGCGGACGGCAGGAGCGTGTACCGCCGTCGTGAGTCCGGGCTGTACACCTCGCCGGAGGTGTTGAACAACGAGGAGCGGGTCGTGGCCGCAGCTCGCCGGACGGTCGCTCCGGCCTGTTCCCGAGAACGGTTCCTGGGTGTGGCCGAGCGATGGAACGGGCCCCGGCTGGACGCCGGCCAAGAGCGCTTGGCCGAAGTGTTCGCCTGCTCGGACAAGCTGATCGTCGCCGGTATCGGACTGGCCGGTTCGGAAAATACCACATGTAGCCTTTGACACCATTGCTGATGCGCGGCAGTACGTGCAGGATGGGGGTCTACGGGGTTCTAGGAGGCTCCGGGGAACGACCTATTGCGGTTCGAGCAACTTTCGCTGCTCGACGTCCCGTTCGCCGAGGTGCGTCAGGACGTAGTGGTCACCGTTGAGATGAATCAGATTTTTGGTGTCGAGCGCGTTCAGCGTGCGCTTTAGGTTGGCCCGCATCGCCGCCCTCGCCCAGGAGTGAAGCTCGGTGAACGTGGCACCCTCGACACCGCGCCAGTAGAGCAGCGCGAGTACGTGGTCCGATGCCTTCAACTCCTTCAGTACGCGCGGGAAGCCGTTGAAGACTTGAATTAGGGGGACATCCTTCGACACCAGGGCGACGATTATCCCGTGCGCCTCGGTCGCAGACACGTTGTGGTAGAGGCGCACAAGTTCGGCAAGCACCCACTCCATGTTCCGGACGACCATCGTGGCGTCCTGCTGGTTCGGGTCGATACCGTCGCCAAGGTGCGCCACGTCCCGCTTGTTCCGAACGTCGTAGATCAGACGGAGCGTGCGCGGGATGTGGAAACGGACGCTCTCAGGCGCAGCCGTAGCCTGTTCGAATTTGCCCATCAGGGTTGGAACCTTGGGCAGGTTGCCGCCGAGCGGCGTGTACTGCTGTGTCGTTGCCCACTCGAGGATCCGGAACACGGCCTCCGAGAAGCGCGCGCCCTCGATCTCGGAGGGGCGCAGGTCGTCGCGGTAGAACCGCCGCTTGGCTTCGGCGAACGCCTCCAGCAGTTCCTTCACCAGTTCCGCGGGGATACCTGCGGCGATGAAGCCTTGCTGGACGCGATCGTCGAGCGCGGTCACGACTCGTCCAGGAGACTGTCTACGAATGCTGGGAACCCGTTTATGGCACCGGACTTCGCCCGGATGTGGCGGCTAGTGCCGCTACCCGTGATGAGGTAGCCGTTCAGCGCCTTGATCTGCGACGAGAAGTTCGCCGAGTCGTAGCACTTGAGCCGCTGGGCCTCCGCCCGCACGACTTCCAGCGAGGTCTCGTTCTCGTCCAAGCCGAAGCCTCGCACGATGGTGAGGATCTGTGCGATCGCCCGCGTCTTGTCGGCGTTGTTCTTGCCTAGCTTGATGCCGGGGAGACTGACCTTCAGGACCCCGTTGTCGAGGTGGACTAGTTCTTCCAGCTTCTCGCGGGAGACACCCGTGTGCTGCTCGACCTTGTCGAGGATCGTGCTTTCAGCCTCGGTAATTTTGGACCCGGCGCCGTTGGAGTCCCCGCCGTTCGCGCTGCTCCCCGGGGACCCCCCGGTGGCGCCAGGCTTCCCCGTCTGGCCTGACGTGCGCGGTGCGTTAGTAGGGGCAGTTGCCACGACCTGAGTAGGGGCGAGCAGTCGCACCGCTTCGCGGAACGCAACTTCCTGGATCTTCTCTGGTAGACCGGCATCCTCGACCGCGGTCCACGCCTTCCTGAGCGTCTCACTGATTTCCAAGCAGGGCTCCTAGCGCTTGTGAATCCTCAGAGTACCTGTTGCGACGGACACCTACAAGAAGTTCCATCCTGAGTGCGATCCATGCATGCCATCAAACAGCGTCGCTCCTTGCGAGATGGATAGATAAACATGCTGGTCAGAGGCATATTCGCCACACATAAACGGTCGGCTGATGGCATGATCCATGAAGGAAGCGAGTGAGCGAGCATCCATGACAGCTTTCGATCTCGGATCTCGCGTGAACTTTCGAGTGCAGGATCAGGCGATAGCACCGTACTCATGCAGTGAGGTATGAGTTGCCCATGACAGCTACGCCCTTTTCTGTCCGGGAGCGCGCACCGTACCTTTCGTCTTCAGCGGCTGGCCGCCCAACGCGAACCGATCAGCCATTGGGTGGAGGGCCGCTAGTCAGCGCAGACCGTCATCACCACGTGCTGGGGTTTGGCGCTATGGCGGAGGATCGAGGCCCCGGGCCGCGGTCAGGTGCGGGGATGTTGCCGTTCGAGTCGGGTAGCGGTCTTGTCGGCTCGTCCAGCGTTGTAGCCGAGGGTGTGCACGGTGATGACGCGTGTGCCGTCGTGGGAGACGCCGATGAATGCCCCGTGGTCGAGGTTGTGGCCGTTGTGCCACCAGAGTGTGGGGTCGTCCATCCATCCGAACGGCTTCACGCCAGGTGACTGAGCGGCGATAGCGGTGGCGTATTGTTCGAGCGCGTTGAAGCTGCCGTGCACGCCTCCTGCGCCGATGAACGGGCCGGTGTCTGTCCACTGACGGAGGACGCGTCCGGTCCAGGAGCGGAGCACTGGCGCACTCCGGCGCCGGGTCGCCGCCGCGTTGCCCGTTGCCGGCGAACACAGCGACCAGCACGCGCTCCCGGTCGGAGCCCGAACCTACCTGCGCGACGGCATCGCCAAGGCCACCTGACCCCACCCCCTACCGAGGGCACCAAGCAGCACGCCGACGTCACCGAGCGCCGCCCCCCCTTCCGGCCGGGCGGCACTCCGGCATTCCCGCCCGCATCTCTTTGATCCTGGAGGCCCCTGTGCCCGATGTGTTCATCGACTCCTTCGGCGCCCGCTGGCAGGACCCCCCCACCGCCCCGCTACCGCGCCGCCGTGCTCGCCATCAACCTCACCGACGCGCTGCTGAACCCGCCCGACGCCCCGGCCCTCGCCGACATCGTCGCCCGCCAGACCGGACGCGACGCCAGCGTACGCGACTACGTCCTGAACACCCGTGGCGCGGCCCGCATCATCACCGACGCCTCCCATGAACTCACCGCCCCGCGCGCCGCCGCGAACGGCCGACCCGTCCAGCTCCTGGTGAACTGCTGGTACGGACGCCACCGGGCACCCGCCATCGCCGACGCCATCGGCCAACGCATGCGCGAGGCCGGCGCCCACGTCCAGGTGACCCACCACCACATCGACCGGCCGCCGGTCCCCCGCAAACACCCGCGCCCCGACTGCCCCTTCTACGCGATCATCCACGACGGCGCCCCCGCCACCATCGTCCGAGAATGGGCCGACGCCCTGGCGATCGTGCCCCGCGGCGGAGGCTGCACAGACGGCCACCTCCTGGTCCTGCCCCGCGCCCATGTCGCCGACTTCACCGTCGACCCCGTCGTGTCCGCCACCGTGCAACTGCGCGCCGCTGAACTCGCCGCAGAGATCGGGGGGCACGGGCAGTGGAACTACCTCACCTCCTGCGGTCCGGACGCGACCCAGACCGTCTACCACCTGCACCTGCACGTGGTCCCCCGCACCGCCGGAGACGGCCTGTCCCTGCCCTGGACCACCACCCAGACCGGAGCCGCAGCATGAGCCTCACCGTCGTCATGGCCTGCGAACTCCTCCCCACCGACCACACCGGCCCGTCCGTGTTCTTGGCCGGCCCCACCCCGCGGCTCGACACCGTCCCCTCCTGGCGGCCTGACGCCATCGCCGAACTCGACCGGCAATGGACCGGCCCGGACCTCCCCGAGCTCACCGTCTACTCCCCAGAGTCGCGCGCCGCCCACTACGACGACCAGGTCGACTGGGAGACCGACGCCCGGGAGCGCGCGTCGGCGATCCTGTTCTGGATCCCGCGGGACCTCGTGCACCTGCCTGGCATGACCACCAACGTGGAGTTCGGATTGGACGTCACGACCGGGCGGGCCGTCCTCGGCTACCCGCCCGACTGCCCCAACCCGGACCGCAACCGCTACCTGATCTGGGTCGCCCACCGTCACGGCGCCCCGGGCCGCGACACCCTCCCGGACACCGTCACCGCCGCACTCACCCTCGCACGCAACGCCTTCACCACGCGCTGGAGCCCGGGGCTGCTCAAATCAGCCCCGGGCTCAGCCATCATCATCCCACCCCACACCCCACGGCCCCTCTACCGGGCGACTCGCGCCGGTAGAGGGGCCTTTTCGCGTTCCGGGCCGCTCCGCCTCTCCAGCACCGTACGGTGGCCGCACACCCCGCCCGGAGGAGCGGCTACTGAGACGGTGAGTCAGTGACCTGCGTTGATGCACGGGTGGCACGCAAATTTCAGTCAAAGGTTGACCTGATCATTTCACTCGCGGTGGTGTTCGGATCGCATGACAGGTGTCTCATCGGCGCTCGCCAGCCCCGAGATCCCTGTAGACAAAGGCCTGTCCAAACTGTCAAGCAGGCATGAGGGCCTGTACGTCAGGCCTGCGGGGCGGCATTGACGATCACTCACGGGGACTGCACGATTACGTCGCTCAAGTGATCATCTGACTGGCAGGTTCACGGTTCCTGCACATCGGGCGCCCGATTTGCCATGCCCGTCTTCATGCCGGAGGGAAACACATCATGACGAAACGCCTTCGAGTCCTGAGTGCGATCATCGCCGCCGTCGCCGCCCCCGTCTTCGCTGCCCCCGCTGCCATGGCCGACTCCACCGAAGTCACCCCCATGCACCACTGGGGGAGCTGCAGCCACGACGGATTCACAAATGACGTGGGTGCCCGCTGTACAAAGCTGAGCAATGGCACCGTCTACGTGCGCAAGACCAGCTACCCCACGGTCACCGCCCAGTACTACAAGAGCGGCGGCAGCAACATCTACGCCAGAGTCGGCTTCGAGCAGGGCGGAAAGAACACCTGGGACGGCTACCAGACGATGTCGACCGGCGGACACTACACCGCGTCATGGGGACCGAAGGAGGGCGTCGGCTGCACTCCCGTGATCGGCAAGCTCCACGTGCAGAACGGCACGACCTATCCGACCCCGTCGATGAGCATGTGCTAAGCAGACGACACATCCCCTGATGCTCCAGCCGTTGGGCCCAGCGCACTTCAGTGCTGGGCCCAACTGTTCCCCCAGAAAGAACTGACACTCCCGTGCTTGACGCTGTGTTCAGCGGCCACTTCAGCTTCGTGGTCGTGGCCTGCATTCTCGCCGCCACCGCTGGCTATTTGACCTACAAGGCAACCCGCACGAGATGGCACCGTCCGGCCATCCATGGCCTGTGGGCATCATCGGCGGTAAGCGTCGTCATACTGACGATGTGGAGCCCCGGAGCTGGCATATCCTCCGCCAGCGAGTGCGTGATCAACAAGGACTGGGCTGAGTCGTTCACTCAGACCCAAGGGCTCATGAACATGGGCATGTTCATACCCTTCGGCCTGCTGGGAGTCCTCGCCACACGGCGCCCCGCCCTGATTCTCCCCGCCGGGGTCCTGCTGTCCGCCACCATCGAGGTCACCCAAGCAACTGTGCCCTTCCTCCGCCGGACATGCGACACCACCGACCTCCTGTCCAACTCCGCCGGCACTGTGATCGGTGTCGCCCTCGGTGTGCTACTGACCCTGTCCGACCGTCAGACACCCACTCCCAAGGAACTCCCGGCACGGCACCTGGCCGTGGGGATTGTCGCCGTCACGACAGCACTCGCCGCGGTGTGGATGCTGTTCGTGACACCAGTGGTGATCGAGTGGAGCAACAGCTCGACATCCGCCTCCGACGAACAGCGCCGCGCCATCGAGGAGTCGGTCCAGCAGGCTTTCGACGGCCACTACACGGTGCGGTCAGCCGAGTTCGTCCGCGGCGAAGACGGCTCCGGAACGGTCACTGCCATCCTGGACTCCGGCGTTGAAACAGCATCCGGCTCGGCGGAACTCAGTTGGCCAGATCAAGAGACCTTCGATGTCCACGTGCTGCCCAGCGTCTTCGAAGCCGGCCACTCCTACCCCATAACGGAGACCGCTGGGCCCGTCTCCACACAGGAAGAAGCCCAGGCCATCGTCAAGGCCTACGCTGAGCGCTTCATGCCCTGGGGAGTGCAGGACTCCGAGCTCATCATCCAGCCCGTGGACGACGGAAACCTCGGCTGGCTGGCCAGCTGGCGACGCTGGGACGGCGACATCCTCCTTCCGATGCGCCTGGACGTCACGATCGAAGCCGACGGCAACCTGACCGACCTGCTGACACGACAGGTCGATGACCCCGATCTGCCAGAGGTCACAGTCACCGAAGACGCAGCCTGGCAGCTTCTCGAAGCCCACTTCTCTCTCGAGTCCACGGAAACACAGCGCTTTGAGCCCGTGCACCTGGCGGCACGGTACGAGGGGGAATGGCGTGTGCACTGGCTCATGAACCTCGAGACCGGTACCAAGACGTTCTACGGAACTGTGGATGCAACCACGGGGGAGATCCACTCGGACGGAAGTTACGAGACTCCCGCCGACGACGACTCCGAGTCAGCCTATTCACAACCCTGACGAGCCTTCCCACACCCCAGGGCCCCTCTACCCGGCGCTCGCCCGGTAGAGGGGCCTTTCTGCGTTCCGGCCCGCCCCGGGCGCCCCGCCCCCTACGGTGGCCGCATGGACCCCACCTTCAAGACCATCGTCGACGGCGAGCTGGTCGAGCTGCCCGCGACGATCGCCACCATCCGAGCCGAACTCCCCGCCGACAAGGCTGCGCAGTTCGACGCCGAGGTGGAGCACGCCGGCGCCGACCGGCTGCCCCTGGTCCTCGCACAGTGGGCGCTCCGCAGCACCGGCGCGGACCAGGAGGACGACGAACTGTTCAGGCGGCTGGAGGCCAGCGAGGACATCGGCGCCGTCGAGGCCGACGACGATGCTGCGCGGGGAGCCGCGTGAGCCACTACCGCATCGTCCACGCCCCGCCCGCCGACGACGCCCGCAAGAAGATGCCGACCGGCCTGAAGTCCCGGTTCGACGCGGCGATGCGGCCTCTCGCTGCCGACCCCTACGGCAACGGATCCGAGCCCGTCGACGGCGAGCGCGACCGCCGCCAGGCCGTCGCCGCAGGAGCCCTCGTCCGCTACTACGTCGCCGGCGCCGTCCTCACCGTCACCGTCGTCCGCATCGTCTACGTGTAGATGCCCGGGGGGTTTGTTGTCCGCGGACAGCTTGCCCAGTTGCTGTCGTGCATCGGGGGTCATGCGGCGGACCAGGATCTGGTGCAGGGCGTCGGGGTCGTGCCATGGCAGGCCAGCTGCGTCGATCTCGGTGTCGTCGACCGGCGTGGTGCCGGGGGAGGTATTAACGGCGTTAACGGTCGAGGACTCCGTGCCACCCGGCGCCTCGGGGGGCATTAACGGCGTTAACGGTGGGCGAGGCCGGCCCATCGGAGAGCTTCCGCCGTGGCTGTCGCTGGCGGGGGGTATTAACGGCGTTAACGGTCTCCGCGGCGGCAGCGGCCTGCTGCTCCCTTCGGGAGCCGGCCGATTCGACGGGCAGGCTCGACCTTCAGCTCGCCCGTCTCGACCTTGTCCTGCAGCTCGGGGGTCAGCTCCAGGAGCGCGAGCCGCTAAGACACCCAAGCCGGTGTCGTGCTCCCCGCGCAGGCGGGGGGACCGGGATACTGACGATGCGGCAGGGGCACCGTGCTCCCTGTACAGGCGGGTGAACCGCGATGTGGGAAGAGACCGAGGAAGCGGTCGCCGTGCTCTCTGCGCAAGTAGGGAAGTGTTGTGCGAGGAGTTCGTGTATGGCTGATGCCTGAGTGGCATTTCCGAGTGCCGCATCGGAACTGTTCTGGCCTTTCACCACAGGGTGAGAGGGCGGTCTTCAGCCTGTACCGCCCTGATGAGCAGGTCGACAGCGCGTGCGGGTTCGCCAGCCGCGCAGGCGGCGCGGATTGCCCTGGAGATGGCTCGGGATCTTGCCGCCGGGCCTCCGGTGTCGGCGAGAGGGCTGTGGGGGTTGTGGCGGCGGTTGGACCATTCGGTTCGGATTTGGGCTTTCGTGCCGGGGCGGAGGTGGGTGGGGTTGGCGCAGCCGGCTTCGTTGCATTGGTGGCAGAGGACGAGGTCGGTGGTGGGTGGGCCGTGATTGAGGTGGTAGGCGAAGAGGTGGGCGGGGACGGTTCCTCTGCGGGTGGGGCCGGGGAGGGTGGCAGCGCGGAAGCTGCCGTGGCCGGTGGAGGAGATCGCGCCTAGCCAGTGCCAGCAGGTGGTGGGGGAGGGGGCGTAGTACTTCGAGTGGAAGCGGGTTGCTACCGCGGGGCTCGTCAGCCAGGTGAGCCAGAGCGTGGTGGGGAGGGGCATTCCGGTGCCTGTGGGGTGGGTGTGGGGTGGGAGGCGCCAGGATGCGGATTATCGCTGGTCAGGGGCGTTTCGGCGGCAGACTGTAAATCTGCTCATGCCGATGTCAGTGATTCCTGGCTGCGACATCACGCGACGTCGGTAAGCCCGCCGGATCGGTGGACCGTTCTTCTGCACCGTGCTTCGGGGTGATGGGGAAGTCGTGGGGTGCCCGGTGGTTCGGAGGTGTCGCGGGATCTGGACCGCCGGACTGCGGCTTCCAATGGGGTCGGACGGCCACGTGGCCCGGGACTGAGTGGGGTGCGGCTCGCGGGTACTGTCTTCCTGTCGGGCATCGACCGAGGTCTCGCGCCGGATTCCTCATGCGGTCGGAGTCCGCCGATGCCCTGGTGGGCCGAGGCGCGGGTCGTACGGTCCTCGGGCGCGGAGCCAGGAGCTTCATGTTCGAGGACGACCGTCGCACCGTCGCCGTGCAGTTCGCGGCGGAGAAGGGCAGAGTGCTCGGTTGCCGTGTCCAAGCCAGGGGTGGATGGGGGCGCGGCAGTCCGTTGCCGGGTGCCGTGAAAGGTGCCGAGGGAGCGGAGAAGGATGACGACCACATCCATGGGTGACAGGCCAGGCATGGTGGGCGGGATGCCCTCGTCCCCTGATCCCGGTCGTCGGGTTCTGCCGGTGGACGTCGCCGGGCCCGGTCGGGGGTGGGTGGCGCGGCTCGCGGTGAGAGGGCTCGTGTCGCGTTGGGGGCGCCTGGCCCTGCTGGTGGCGCTGATCGCTGGGGCGGGCTGGGCGGTGACGGCCGTCGGACCGGTCTCGCTTCTCCGGGGGGAAGTGGACGGTTCCGCGGCGGGTGCGTGGGCGGGGCCGGCCTTTGTCGTGTTCTACGCGGTCGGCACGATGGCCTTCCTGCCCAAGCCCGCCCTCAGTGTTGCCGCGGGGGCGGTGTTCGGGCTGGCGTACGGTCTGCTGCTCACCGTGTCCGGGACCGTGCTGGGGGCGCTGCTCGGGTTCTGCGCGGGCCGGCTCCTGGGCCGTGGGGGCCGGGGGGGCCGGGGGGGGGTGTGGGGTGTGGGGGGGGGGGGACCCCCCGGGTGGGGGACGTGGGGAAACACCTTTGTTATTGTTAGTGAGGATGCCGGGCAGGCCGTA
>NZ_JBHWJL010000110.1:0-15954 GCF_042731495.1 Streptomyces sp. NPDC059853 | reverse complement strand
GTCCCGGGCCGCGCAGAAGGAGATCCAGAAGATCGAGCGGCAACTGGAGCGGCTGGAGGGCCAGGAGAGCGAGCTGCACAAGGAGATGGCCGAGCACGCCACGGACTTCGCCCGGGTGGCCGGGCTGGACGCGCAGCTGCGGGACCTGGCGGCGCGCCGGGACGAGCTGGAGACCCGCTGGCTGGAGCTGTCCGAGGGCGGCTGAGGGGGTCCGGGCCCGGCGCCTGTGCGGGAGCGGTGCGGGGCCTGGCGCCCCGGGGTGTCGGCGCGCGGTGGTACAAAGAACGGGCGTGCCGCCGCTCAGGGGGAGTAGATGTCTCAGCCGCCACCCACACCGCCGCCTTCGCCGTACAGCCAGGGCGGGCAGCCCCCCGCCGGTCCGCCGGAGGGCGGGTTCGGTCCGGCGACGCCGCCGCGGGGTGGCGGGTTCGGCCCCGCCACGCCGCCGCCGGAGGGCGGGTACGGTCCGCCCGGTTTGCCGCCCGCGCCGGGCGAGGGGTACGGTCCGCCGGCTCCGGCACCGGGTGAGGGGTTCGGTCCGGCCACGCCGCCGCCCGGCGGTGGGTACGGTCCGCCGATGCCGCCCCCGTCCGATCCCGCCACGCCTGCCCCGGCCGCCCCGGCCCCCGGCGGCGGCTTCGGCCCGGCCACGCCGCCGCCCGCCGGGCCCCCGACGGGCGGGTTCGGCCCGCCCTCCCCGCCCGGCGCGCAGCCCGCGCCCGGGACACCGCGGCCCGCGCCGTCCCCCTACTCCGGCCCCGCCGGTCCGCTCGCCGCCGGGCCGGCGCACCCCGTCATCGAGGTCAGGGAGGGCCGGCGGCCCGGCTGGCAGCTGGCGCTGATGGCGCTGGCCGGGGTGCTGGCGCTGGCGCTGATCGGGGGTGGCGCGGTGTGGCTGGTCACCGGCACCGGTGACGGCGGCGGGGACGCGGCCCCCGGCGGCCAGGACCCGCTGCCCACCGAGACGGTGGACGCCTCGCTGGCCTGGCAGCAGCCGATACCCGAGGTGAGCGACGGCATGATCGACGCGCCCGGCACCTGGCTGTCGGGCGACCAGCTGGTGCGGCTGATGCCGGAGGGCCTGGTCGCCTACGACCTCGCGGACGGCAGCGAGCTGTGGACCGTCCCGCTGGAGCACGAAGCGGGCAACTGCCGGGCGTCGATCTCCGCGTCGCAGGACCGGGTGGCCGTCCTCCAGGGCATGGACTGCGAGTTCCTGACGGTGGTGGACATCGCGGCCGGCGAGGAACTGTTCACCATCCCGCACGAGGCGACCTCCGGTGTGCCGCTCGGCAGCTGGGACTACCCGGCCATCGTCGGGGACATCGTGGCGATCGGCACCGCGAGCGGCGGGTCCGGCTACAGCATCACCGACGCCCAGAAGATCTGGGAGCCGCGCAGCGACGACGAGTGCCGCGAGCGCGGGTACGCCAACGTGGACGAGACCCTGATCGCGCTGATGACGTGCGGCAACGTGCTGGAGTTCGACCGGGGCAGCCTCCGCGCCACCGCGCCGTCCGGCGAGGACCTGTGGGAGTGGGAGTTCGGCGCGGAGCACGAGGGCCGGCCGTTCACGGTGGACTCCGTCCTCTCGATCTCGCCGCTGGTCGTCACGGCCCGGGTCGGGGCGATGACCGAGCAGCCGGTGAGCCAGATCTGGGTGATCGACGACGCGTACGAGGAGATCGCGCACGTCGTGGACTACGACCCGGAGCGCCAGCTGCGGCCGTGCACCATCAATGTGCTGGACCAGTGCCGGGGCGCGGTGGTCTCGGACGGTTTCCTGTTCCTCGGCAGTACCCCGGAGGGTGAGGGCAACGCCGTGATCGCCTTCGACCTGAGCACCGGGACGGCACTGTACGACGTGGAGCCGATCGGCGGCGGCGATATCAAGCCGTTCGCGGTCGTGCACGGTCAAGTGCTCGCGTATCAGCTCGCGGACTCGCAGACTGAGGGCATGGTGGTCGCCCTTGATCCCGAAACCGAACAAGCCACACCGCTGATGACCCTCGACCGTGCGCAACGGGAGGCGGAACGCACGCTGATGAGTGATGTCATCGGCGACGACGTCGCGCTGATGTGGCACAACGGCGCCTTCATCATGGTGAACGAGAACTACTACAGCCATGACGAGCCCGGCACTCCGGCCGTGCTGGTCTACCGATGAGCGTCCGGGTCGTGGTCGTCGACGACCGGCGGCTGGTGGCGGAGGCGCTGGCCTCGGCGCTGCGGGTGCGCGGTCACCGGGTGCTGGGGGCGGGGGCGCCGGCCGGGCGGGCGGCGGATCTGGTGCTGGGCAAGCAGCCGGAGGTCTGTCTGCTGGGGTCGGCCGCGCCGGAGGCGCCCGGGGCACTCGATCAGGTGCAGCGGCTGCGGCGCGAGGCGCCGCGGGTGGGGGTGCTGGTGCTGGGCCCGGTGCCCAGTCCGCGCGGGGTCGCGGTGGCCTTCGCCACCGGGGCGCGCGGGTATGTGCGGCACGACGAGCGCATCGAGGGCGTCGAACGCGCGATGGCCAAGGTCCGCGCGGGCGAGTCGGCGGTCGCGCCGGGCCTGCTGCGGGAGGCGTTCACCGAACTGCTCAGCCCGAGCAGCGGTCCCGACGCGGAGGGCGCGCGGCTGGCGGCGCTGCTGACCGAGCGGGAGACCGAGGTGCTGCTGCGGATCGTGGAGGGCGAGGACACCCGGCTGATCGCCGCGGGTCTGGGGGTGGCCCCGAGCACGGCGCGGACCCATGTCCAGCGGCTGCTGACCAAGCTCGGCACGGCCTCCCGGCTGGAGGCGGCGGCGCTGGCGGTGCGCACCGGACTGCTGAACCATCTGCCTCCCCGGTCGCCGGTGCGGCAGGCTCCTCCCGCCTGAGCACGGCGCCTGCGGGCACCCGCTGAGCGGCGGCCTTCCCGGCACGGGCGGGAGAGACGGGCCGGGCCCGCCCTGCGCCGTCCGCCCCGCCACGGCGCCCTGCCTGCCTCGCGCTGCCCTGCCTGCCTCGCGCTGCCCTGCCACGCCCCGCGCGCCCTGCGGCGCGCTGCCCCGGCCCCGTGCCACCGCGCCCCGCTCCGCCCAGGTCGCCCCGCCTCGCGCCACCGCGCCCTGCGGCGCGCCGCTCCGTGCCGTGCCGCCCCGTCGCCATGCCCTGTCCGGCGCCTCCGCCGCCCCCTGCCGCGTCGTCCCCACGTCACCACGGCCTGCCCGGCGCCCCGCGCCGCCCCGCGCCGCCTTGCGCCGCCGCGCCCCGTACCACTCGCCCTGCGGCGCCCCGCCCCGCGCCACGCCGCCCCGCCCGCCCCGGTCGCCCAGCGCTGCGCGCGCCCGCTCTCCTCCGCTCCTCCCCGCGCTCCTCCGTCCTCTTCTCCCCTCCCGCTCGCCCGGCCCCCGGCGGGCGCCCGCGTCCGCTTCGGCCCGCCCGGCGGCGAGCCGCCTACGCGGTTGACGCCCCCTGCAAGGGTATGCTTCATTATGTTCGATTCTGTTGGAGTGGGTGCTGGCAAGTGAGGACGGCATGAAAAGGACCACGGTCAAGCTGGCCGATGGGCGAGAGCTGATCTATTTCGACTCCCGCGAGGACGCCGACCGCACCGCACTCGACCGGAGGCCGCTGGAACTCGCCGCGCCCTCCTCCGAGATCCGCCGCGACCGGCTGCGCGGCGAGTACGTCGGCTACGCCGCGCACCGCCAGAGCCGCACGTACCACCCCCCGGCCGACCAGTGCCCGCTGTGCCCGTCGAAGGACGACCGGCTCAGCGAGATACCGGCCGCCGATTACGACGTCGTCGTCTTCGAGAACCGCTTCCCCTCCTTCTCCGGCGACCTCGGCCGCTGCGAGGTGGTCTGCTTCTCCTCGCGCCACGACGGCTCCTTCGCCGACCTCACCCCCGACCAGGCCGCGCTCGTCCTGCACGCCTGGACCGACCGCACCGCCGAGTTCGCCGAGAACCCCGCCGTCACCCAGATCTACGCCTTCGAGAACCGCGGCGCCGAGATCGGCGTCACGCTCGCCCACCCGCACGGCCAGATCTACGGTTATCCGTTCCTCACCCCGCACACCGAACGCGCCCTGGCCGCCGTCGCCGAGCACAAGCGCGCCACCGGTGGCGCCAACCTCTACGACGACCTGCTCGCCGAGGAACGCGCCGACGGCTCCCGCGTCGTGCTGGCCACCGAGCACTGGACGGCCTTCGTCCCGTACGCCGCCCGCTGGCCGTTCGAGGTGCACCTGTACCCCAACCGCCGCGTCCCCGACCTGCGGACCCTGGACGACGCGGCCCGCGCCGAGTTCCCCACCGTCTACCTCGACCTGCTGCGCCGCTTCGACCGGGTCTTCGGCCCGGACATGCCCCCCACCCCGTACATCTCCGGCTGGCACCAGGCGCCCTTCCGCGGGATCAGCGACGAGGCGCGCGCCGATTTCGCCCTGCACCTGGAGCTGTTCACCATCCGCCGGGGCCCGGACAAGCTCAAGTACCAGGCCGGATCCGAGTCCGGTATGAATGTGTTCGTCAGTGATTCCCTGCCGGAGGCCGCTGCCGCCCGGCTGCGAGAGGTGGCCACCGCATGACCAGCACCGGCAAGCGATACCTCGTCACCGGCGGCGCCGGCTACGTGGGCAGCGTGGTCGCCGCCCATCTGCTGGCCGCCGGGCACCGTGTCACCGTCCTGGACGACCTGTCCACCGGCTTCCGCGAAGCCGTCCCGGCCGGCGCCGAGTTCATCGAGGGCCGCGTCCAGGACGCCGCCCGCCACGTGGACGGCGGGTACGACGCCGTCCTGCACTTCGCCGCCAGCTCGCAGGTCGGAGAGTCGGTCACCGACCCGGCGAAGTACTGGTCCAACAACGTCGGCGGCGCCATCGACCTGCTCGCCGCCATGCGCTCGGCGGGCATCGGCACCCTCGTCTTCTCCTCCACCGCGGCCGTGTACGGCGAGCCCGCCACCACGCCCATCCGCGAGGACGCCGCCACCGCCCCCACCAACCCCTACGGCGCCACCAAGCTCGCCGTGGACCACATGATCACCAGCGAGGCCGCCGCCCACGGCCTGGCCGCCGTCTCGCTGCGCTACTTCAACGTGGCCGGTGCCCACGGTGCGTACGGCGAACGCCACGAGCCCGAGAGCCACCTCATCCCGCTGGTGCTGCGCACCGCCCTGGGCCGCCGCGAGTCCATCTCGGTGTTCGGCACCGACTACGCCACCCCCGACGGCACCTGCGTGCGCGACTACATCCACGTCGACGACCTCGCCGAGGCCCATCTGCTCGCCCTGACCGCCGCCCGCTCCGGCGAGCACCTGATCTGCAACCTGGGCAACGGCAACGGCTTCTCGGTGCGCGAGGTCATCGAGACCGCCCGCAAGGTCACCGGCCGCGAGATCCCGGAGACCGCGGCCGCGCGCCGGGCCGGCGACCCGGCCGTCCTGGTGGCCTCCGCCGACCGCGCCCGCGAGGTGCTGGGCTGGCGCCCCTCCCGGACCGACCTGGCCGGGATCATCGCGGACGCGTGGACGTTCGCCCGGCAGCAGGAGAGCGCGGAATGAGCACCGAGGACCTGGCCGCCCTGGCCGCCGGGCACGAGCGGCTGTACGGGGCCGCGCCGGACGGCATATGGACGGCCCCCGGCCGCGTCAACCTGATCGGTGAGCACACCGACTACAACGACGGCTTCGTCATGCCGCTCGCCCTGCCGCACAGCGCGACCGCCACCGTCTCCCGGCGCGCCGACGGCGTGCTGCGCGTCCACTCCCGCGAGATCGACGCCCCTCCGGCCGCCGTCGACCTGGCCTCCCTCGCCCCCGGTTCGGTCACCGGCTGGGCCGGCTACCCGGCCGGCGTGGTGTGGGCGCTCCGCGAGGCGGGCCACCACGTCGGCGGCGCCGACGTCCACTTCGCCTCCGAGGTGCCGGTCGGCGCGGGCCTGTCCTCCTCGGCCGCCCTGGAGGTGGTCACGGCGCTGGCGCTGAACGAGCTGTACGGTCTCGGCCTGGGCCGCGAGGACCTGGCCCGCGTCGGGCAGCGCGCCGAGAACGGCTACGTGGGCGCCCCGACCGGCATCCTGGACCAGATGGCCTCGGCCTGCTGCGCCGAGGGCCACGCCCTGCACCTGGACACCCGCGATCTGTCCCAGCGGCAGATCCCCTTCGACCTGGCGGCCGAAGGGCTGCGGCTGCTGGTGGTGGACACCCGGGTCAAGCACGCGCACGCGGACGGCGCCTACGGCAGGCGCCGGGCCTCCTGCGAGGCGGGCGCGGCGGCCCTGGGGGTGCGGGCGCTGCGCGACGTCCCGTTCGCGGAGCTGGACGCGGCGCTGGCCCGGATCGGGGACGCGGAGGTACGCCGCCGGGTGCGGCACGTGGTCACCGAGAACCACCGCGTGGAGCGCGTGGTGGGCCTGCTGGACGCGGGCCGGGTCCGGGACATCGGCCCGCTGCTGGTCGAGGGGCACGCCTCGCTGCGCGACGACTTCGAGGTCTCCTGCCCGGAACTGGACCTGACCGTCGAGGCGTCGACGGCGGCCGGTGCGCTGGGCGCCCGGATGACGGGCGGCGGCTTCGGCGGTTCGGCCGTCGTGCTGGTGGAGGAGGACGCGGCGGAGGCGATCGGCAAGGCCGTCACGGACGCCTTCGCGGTGGCCGGGCACACCGCGCCGCGGATCTTCACCGCCATCCCCTCGCCGGGCGCGCGGAGGCTGCCCGTACGCTGATCGCCGTTCAACTCGCTTATTGGACGGGAGAGTTAGTGATCGGCGACGTCCGCACGACGGCAGAGGAACAGCACTACCGCACGGCGCTGATGGAGCACATCGCGGCGGAGCTGGAGGAGAAGAGCTGGGCCAGGTGCCCGGCGTACTCCCCGGAGGAGCGCACCCGGCTCACCGAGGTGGCCCGGGCGCTGTGCGTGCGTCTGGACCGGCCGGTACGGGTCGATGTCCAGGACGCCTACTCCATGCTCTTCTCCTTCGACCGCGGCACCTCGGACGCGGGTCAGCTCGACGTGGGGCGCTTGTCCCTCTGACGGAACGGGTGCAGCATGCTGGCGACCACCGCGTCGGTCGGGGGGAACGACGCGGGGTCGTGCAGCCCGACCCGCTCGGGCCGCCGCCCGGGGTACCAGGTGAAGCTGCCGAACAGGCTGTCCCAGATGGACAGATCACTGCCGTAGTGGCCGGCTTCGGCCAGCTCGGTGCTGTGGTGCAGCCGGTGCTGCTCGGGGCTGGCGAGGACGTACCCGGCCCAGCCGGTGCGCACCTCGATGTTGGCGTGCACGAAGAAGCCCTGCGCGACGACGAACAGGCCGACCGCGAACACCGCCTCGGCGGAGAACCCGGCGAGCGCCAGGGCGAGTTGCACGATGCCCTGGGAGATCATGATGTCAAGGACGTGATTGACGCCGTTGTTGGCGACGTTCACCTTGTCCGGCGCGTGGTGCACGCCGTGCAGCCGCCACAGGTACTTGTTGGTGTGCCCCCAGCGGTGGATGAGGTAGCTGGCGAGCGAGCCGAGCAGCACGGCCAGCGGGATCTCGACGGCGAGCCCGAACCGGGGCACGTCGGGGGAGAGCCGCTCCACGCCCGCCAGGACGGCGAGTTCGGCGATGACGCTGCCGACGGTGGTGAGGGCGTAGTAGAGGGCGTACCGGCCCCACTCGCGGCGGCTGGGGTGCCAGTCGGGGTTGTGCGGGATCAGCCGCTCCAGGATGGCCAGATAGGCGATCGTGCCGATGAGGAACGGCATGCTGGCGGTGCTCAGGTCCCAGCCGAAGGCGAGAGTGGACCAGACCGTCGCGACAAGGGCGATCAGAAGGAACGGATACGCGGCCTTGCGCAGCAGAAGACGTGAACGGATAGGGACAAATTCTGTCGTGCCGAGAGTGTCCACGGCGGATGTTACCCAGAGGGCGAATATACCACCCCTCCATTGAATAAGAGTGTTTATCGGATGAAGAGCGCACGAGCGGTGTGCGCCCCGTGCGGCACGGCGCTGCCCGGGGCGTGCGATCCCGTCCTCGCACGGCTTTCCGGGATGGCCGACTTCCGTCAAAGCCCTTCGCCCAGACGTTTCCGCCCGTACATTGGAGGGACAGCATCGGTGGGGGCCGACAGCTGTTTTTCAGGGGGCGAGAGCGGTGGGTGCTACGGGACGGCGGCGGCCGTACCCGAACGCGCCCACCAGGCCCGCCCGTTCGCGTCAGGGGGCGGAATCCAGTGGATCGCATACGCGTGTTGGTGGTGGACGAGCACCGCATCTTCGCCGAGTCGCTGGCCACCGCGCTGACGGCCGAGACGGACGTGGAGGCGGCGGCCGTGGGCACCGTCCCGGCCGCGGTGCACCAGTTGGAACGCGCGGCCTACGACGTCCTGCTCCTGGACGTGGACATGGCCGAGTCACAGGCCCTGCTGACCCTCGTGCGCGAGCGCCACGGTGAACTGCGCCCCGTGATGCTCGCGACGCACGACGATCCGCGCCGCGCCGCCCAGACGCTCACCGCCGGGGCCAGCGCGTGGGTGGCCAAGGACAGTTCGCTCGCGCGGCTGCTGGTGGTGGTGCGGGGCGTGCTGCGCGAGGAGACCCATGTGCCGCCGGCCCTGCTGACCGGCGTCTTACGCGAGCTGACCCACGACCGGCGCAACCGCACCGAGCACCAGCGGCTGGTCGCCTCGCTGACCCCGAGGGAACTGGAGGTCCTGCGCTGCATGCTGTCGGGCCTCGGCCGCAAGGCGGTCGCCGAACGGCTGTATCTCTCCCCGCACACCGTCCGCACCCATATGCAGAACGTCCTCGGCAAGCTCGGCGTCCACTCGACGCTCGCCGCCGTGGCCCTCGCCCGCCGCGCGGGCGTCCCCCCGGCCGACTGACCCGGCCCGGCCCCGGACCCTCAGCGCCGCGCCCGGCGCGGCCTGCCGCTCCACCTCACCCCGTACCGTTCGACTCCAACCTCTTGATCCACTGGTCGAGGTGCGGGCAGACCGCGCGAAGCTCGGACAGGCCGAGGAGTTCGATCGCGTCCGGGCCGTCCACGACCTTGCGGTATGCCGGGTAGGCCTTCCGGATCCGCTTCGAGGGAGCGGTGCTGGGACCGTCGTTGATCAGCTCGGGGCCGCCTGCGCGACCGACCTGCTCGCCCAGCTGGAGGGCCAGGCCCGGCGATCCGACCAACTCGGAGAGCTCCCGGCAGGCGGCGAGCACCCAGGCCTCTGTCTCATGGAGGGCGAGGAAAGGGACGAACCGAGGATCCGCGATGACGCCGCCGATCGCTCCTTCGACGTGGGCCACCCGCGCGTAGGCATCACCGGAAGGCAGGTTCGCCATGCCGGGGGTGTCGGACGGCAACCCGTAGAAGTCGAGCAGCGTGGTGACGGCGTCCACCGCGGAGTTCCGCAGCAGTCCGCGGATTTCGGGCTCGATCTTCGCCCACCTGCTGACTCCGCCCCGGTTGTGCGGCTGCCCGGCAGCGCGGCGGGTCTTCAGCCCGACGGGGGTGAGCCAGACACCGCTGCGGCTCAGCTCCGGCTGAAAGACCCGCTCGACCAGGCGCTCCTCCGTTGTCCCTTCGACCAGGACATGTACCTGTCGCATCACAAGCCGTCCTGTCGCCTCTGCTCGGGGGCGGGGCGACCGCCCAGGAGGTTCTTCAGCCACAGATCTCCGAGCGAGTAATCCTCCAGCCAGGCGGTCAGTGTCTCCGGGTCGGGACGCCGCAGCCGGGTGGTGCCCTCAACGCGTTCGGCGACCACGATCTCGCCCAGTTCGCACTCGTCGAGCAGGGGCACGGACTGGGTGGCGGCCAGGACCTGGCTCCGGGTGGCGGCCGAACGGATCAGCTCAGCCAGGACCGTGATCGCGAACGGGTGCAAACCCAGTTCCGGCTCGTCCAGGACCAGCAGCGCCGGGGGAGACGGCTGGAGCAGCAGCGTACTCAGGCAGATGAAGCGCAGAGTGCCGTCGGACAGTGCCTCGGCCGGGAAGACAGTGTCCGAGCCCGTTTGCTTCCATCTCAGCCGCACCCGTCCGCTGCCATCCTCGGTGAGGACGAAGTCCCGGAAGAAGGGTGCGACGGAGCGGACGGTACGCACGATGCTCTGGTACGTGGACGCGTGCTCCGCTTGGAGTCGCATCAGGAAAGCCGCGAGGTTGCGGGCATCCGGATGAAGGGTCAGCGAGTCCGAGGCGTAGCCGGCCTGCTTCACCGGTGCTTCGCGCGTCGTGTCGTGGAAGTGGTAGACGCGGCAGCCCTGCAGTATGTCCAGGGTGCGCTGGGCGACAGCGCTCCCCTCCGCCCCTCTCGCGGCGAACTCGGCGAGCCGGGACTCACGATGCCCCCGGCCGATACTCGTGCTCCAGGGGTCCACGAGGCGTGTGGTTCCGTGGAAGTTTACGGCTTCGCTCTCGAAGACCAACTCGCCTTGAACAGCCGGAACCAGAACGGCCTCATAGGCATTCTCCTGCGCGCCGTCGCCCGCCTCCACTCGCAAGGTGATCTTGGCCGCATCGCCCTTCGCCCCGTCCCGCAGCATCCCCTCCGCCCCGCCTCGCAACCCGACCTCCAGCCGGAGGTCGCCATCGGCGATGCGGCCGAGCAGTTCGACCGCCTCGATGAAGTTGCTCTTTCCGGCGCCGTTCGGGCCGATGAGGACGGTGACGGCTCCCAGTCGCAGCTCGACCTTCTCGATCGACTTGTAGCCGCTGACGGTGATGCGCTGAACCGTACGTGACATGGGGCCAATCTAGCGGGAGCCCCGGGAGGTGACCTGTTCGCCGCGGCCAGCGCGGTCAGGGCAGCAGCCGGGGGACTGCCCGGACGTACACCACCATCCCGGCCACCTCCACCAGCGTCTGGGTCACCACGACCACGGCGGCCACCGCCAGCGTGTCGGGGAGGGCGAGGGCCAGCGGCAGGACGACCAGGGAGTTGCGGGTGGCGCCGGTGAAGACGACGGCCCGCGCGTCCGGGGTGCCCAGCCGGAAGAGCCGGGCGACGCCCCGGCCGGCGAACGCCATCACCAGCAGGAAGAGGACGTAGAACGGGACCACGCGGGCCACGTCGCCCGCGCTGTCCCCGAGCTTGGGGAGCTGCGAGGCGACCACCGTCAGCAGCGTGGCCGCCATCAGCGGCACCATGGCCGTCCCGACTGCCTCGCTCACCCGCTGCCCGGCCGTCCGGCGCGCGGCCCACGCCTGGGTGAGCCAGGCGAGGGCGAGCGGGATGACGATCAGCACGAGGAACGCCTCGACGAACGGCCCGGGTTCGACCACGTCGCCCAGCCCGGAGCCGAGGAACAGCAGGAGGAAGCCGGGCAGCAGCACCATCTGGGCGAGCAGCAGCAGCGGGGTCGCCGCCAGCAGCCGCTCGGAGCTGCCGCCGGCCAGCCCGCTGAAGACGATCACGTAGTCGACGCACGGCGCGAGCAGCACCAGCAGCACTCCCAGGCGCACCGCCTGGTCGGCGGGCAGGAAGGGGAACATCGCGGCGACGACCAGCGGCACCACCGCGAAGTTCACCACGAGCGCCGCCGCCAGGAACCGGCCGGCCCGCAGCGAGCGCAGCAGCTGCGCGGCGGGCACCTGGAGGAACGTGACGTACAGCAGGGCGGCGAGCACCGGGTTGATGGCGTGCTCCAGGCCGGGGCCGGCCCCCGGAGCCACCCACCCCACCAGGGCCCCGGCGCCGAGGGCCCCGAGATAGACGGCGACCTGGTGCCGTTCCATGGCCGCGACGGGGCCGGACGACTGCGACAACGTGGGTGCTCCTTGCGACGACCGGCATACATCGTACTGATGCATGGACTACCGTTGGCATGTCCATGAAGCGCACCAATGTCCACGCCGACCCCGAGGATCTGGCGATCATCAAGGAGGCCGCCAAGCGCCGGGGCGTCAGCGAGGCGGAGATCATCCGCCAGGGCATCCATCGCGCCGCGATGGCGAACCGGGTGCGGGACGAGCCGCTGTTCTCCCGGGTGTACGAGGGCCGGGGCCGCACCCTGTCACGGGACGGGGTCCGGGACGCGGCCGGCGACGCCGTGACCCGCGACCGGGGCGGCGACGGTGAGGACGGGGCCGGTACCGCGGCGTGATCATCGTCGTCGCCGACACCTCCGGTCTGCTGGCCGCTCTGGATGCCCGCCACCCGGAGCACGAGGCGGCGGGCGAGGCGATCCTCGCCGCCGGGCTGCTCGTCCTCTCCCCGCTGCTGCTCGCCGAACTGGACCACGCCGCCACCCGGGAGCTGGGCCGGCCGGCCGCGATCGGCGCCCTGGACGACATCCGGCGCTGGACGCGCCGCGGCCGGGTGATCATCCCGGAGATCACCGAGGACCATCTGGCCGCCGCGCAGTCGGTCCGTGCCCGGTACGCCGCGCTCGACCTCGGCCTGTCCGGCGCGGTGAACGTGGCGCTGGCGTCCGACTACGACACGGACGCGATCCTCACGCTCGACCGCCGGGCCTCCGGGCCGTGCGCCCGCTGGGACGGCACAAGGCGTTCCGCGTCCTGCCGGACGACCTCCCGCTCTGAGCGGGCCGCCCCGCGCCGGTGGCGGAGCGGTGGGCCGTCGTCCCCGGCCGGGCCGGTCCGTCATCCCCTCGCGTCCGTCGCGCCCGTCATCAGGCGAAGGCGTCGACGCCGGTCAGCTCGGCGGACAGCGCCCACAGCCGCGCGGCCTGCTCCGGGTCGGTGGCCCACTCGCGTACCGCGTCGGGGCCGGCGATGTCGCAGTCCACGCAGTAGGCGCCGCCCTCGCCCGCCAGGCGCGGCGAGGTGGCGGCCCAGACCTGGGTGGCGGCGCCCTGGGCGGGGGTCTTGAAGTCGGTGCGGACGGTGCCGTGCTCGTCGATCCAGCCCAGCTCCGTCATCTCCTCCGTGCTCAGATGGCGCTGGAGGGTGGTCATGATGGGCCCGGGGTGCACGGAGAAGGCGCGGACGCCCGCGTCCCGGCCGAGGGTGTCCAGGTGCAGGGCGAACAGCGCGTTGGCGGTCTTGGCCTGGCCGTACGCCCGCCACTTGTCGTAGCCGTGGGTGAACTGCACATCGTCCCAGTGGATGCCGCCGCGCAGGTGTCCGGCGGAGGAGACGGCGATCACCCGGGCGCCGCCGTCCCGGGCGAGGGCGGGCCACAGCCGGTTGGCGAGGGCGTAGTGGCCGAGGTGGTTGATGGCGAACTGGGCTTCCCAGCCGTGCGGTCCGACGCGGGTCTCGGGGCAGGCCATGATGCCGGCGTTGTTGATGAGGATGTCGGCGGACCGGCCGGAGGCGAGGAAGGCGTCGGCGAAGCGCCGGACGCTCTCCAGGTCGGCGAGGTCGAGTTCGGCGACTTCGGCGTGGCCGTCGAGTGCCTTCTCGGCGGTCCCGGGCCGCCGGGCGGGGACGACGACGTGGGCGCCGGCTCCGGCGAGCGCGCGGGTGGTCTCCAGACCGAGCCCGGCGTAGCCGCCGGTGACGACGGCGAGCTTCCCGGAGAGGTCGATCCCGCGCAGGACGTCCTCGGCCGTGCTGTGGGCGCCGAACCCCGAACCGATGTGCTGCTGTGCGGTGGCGGTCATCTGCTCACGGTACGAGCGGGAGCGCGCTCGAAGTCAACGCTTTCCGGTCAGGTGTTGTCGAAAGGGGCGGTGAGGGTGCGCAGCAGGGTGGCGAGGTTCTGCCGCTCGGGGGTACTGAGGCCATCGAGGATGGCGCGTTCCTGGTCGAGGAGGCCGGCCAGGGCGGCGTCGGCGTGCTGGCGTCCCGCGGGGGTGAGGCGGACGAGGACGCCGCGCCGGTCGCTGGGGTCGGGGAGGCGTTCGACGAGGCCGCGTTTGGCGAGCCGGTCGATGCGGTTGGTCATGGTGCCGGAGGTGACGAGGGTCTGGGTGAGCAGGGCGCCGGGGGAGAGCTGGTAGGGGGTGCCGGCCCGCCGCAGTGCGGTGAGCACGTCGAACTCCCAGGTCTCCAGTTCGTGTTCCGCGAACGCCTGGCGCCGGGCGCGGTCGAGGTGGCGGGCCAGCCTGCTGACGCGGCTCAGCACCTCCAGCGGCTCCACGTCGAGATCGGGGCGCTCCCGACGCCAGGCCGCGACCAGTCGATCGACCTCGTCCTTCATGGAAGGCAGTGTAGTAGTTCTGTCGATGTGAAGTCTCTTGAAGCCGTTTATCTTGACATCGAGATAGCTGAGCGTGCAGGGTCGTGCCATGAACGATCTCTGGGACCCCGGCCAGTACCGCCACTTCGGTGACCACCGCACCCGCCCGCTGCGCGACCTGCTCGCCCGGCTGCCCCGGCTGCCCGCCGCCCCCCGCGTCGCCGACCTCGGCTGCGGGCCCGGCGCGCCCACCCGGCTGCTCGCCGAGCACCTGCCCGGCGCCGTCATCACCGGCTACGACTCCTCGCCCGCCATGCTCGCCGAGGCCGCCGCATACGCGGGCCCCACCCCCGGCGGCGGCTCGGTGGACTTCGCCCGGGCCGATCTGGCCGACTGGGCCCCCGCGCCGCACACCTACCAACTGATCCTCTCCAACGCCGCCCTCCAGTGGGTGCCCGACCACACCGCCCTCCTCCCGGGCCTGATCACCGCCCTGGCACCCGGCGGCGTCCTCGCCTTCCAGGTGCCGGGCAACTTCGGCGCCCCCAGCCACACCCTGATGCGCGAACTGGTGACGAGCGGACCCTGGCGCGACCGGCTCGCGGGCGTCCTGCGCACCGGGGACCCGGTGGACACCCCGGCCGGCTACTACGCCGCCCTGGCCGCCCTCGGCTGCGCCGTGGACGCCTGGGAGACCACCTATCTGCACCGGCTGGAGGGCGAGGACCCGGTGCTCGACTGGCTCATGGGCACCGGCCTGCGCCCCGTGCTGGCCAAGCTGGAGGACGATCCGCAGGCCCGCGTCGACTTCCTCTTCGCCTACCGCGACGCGCTGCGCACCGCCTACCCGCCGCAGCCGGACGGCAGCACGCTCTTCCCGTTCCGCCGGATCTTCGTGGTGGCCGTCGCGCCCTGATGGCCGTGGCCCCCTGACGGCCGCGGCGGCCGGGCCCCGGCACCGGGCTGAGCGCTTCGGCAACCTTCTGGTGGGTTGTGACGACTTCCTTCGCTGCCTGTCACTCCCCACCGTCGAGGAGAGAGCCGTGGCACCCCGACCGCAAGATCACCACGCTGCTGCACGACCGGATGTACCGCACCGGGCTCGCGTGGCAGCACACCGCCTGCACCCAGCCGCCGCACACCAGCTTCTCTCCCGGGCACGGGATGGGCACCCCGCCCCGGCCCACCGCCGTCACCGCCTCACCGCTGGGTGAACAGGTAATGGTTCAAGCCTGTATCTCCCCTGAACGGGGCACGTAATAGGTCCGACCGAGTGAACAATGACAACCGAATCCGCTCTGCCGTGTTGTTCAGGATGCTCCCGCAGCGGGGCATCCACACACGGAAGGAACATCTCGTGAAGAAGACCCTTGCCACGGTCGCCGTCGCCGTCTCGGCTGTTGGTATGGCGGGCGCGGCCGCTGCTCCGGCGATGGCGGTCGAGGACCAGCTGGGCCCGATCTCCAACAACGGGAACGCCTCGGACCAGATCTACGGCAACACCACGACCAGCGGCAAGTTCTCCCCGAACTTCGCGCTGATCAACGGTTCGCTGAACAAGCCGTGCATCGCGGTTCCGCTGAACAGCGTCGACGTCCAGAACGTCGTCGGCCTGGTCAACGTCGGCATCCAGGACCTGCTCACCCAGAAGCAGAACCAGACCTGCGCCGAGAACTCCAGCTCCGTCCAGGGCGACGCCCCGCTGTCGCACCTGCTCAACGGCCTGGGTGTCCTCGGCTACAACGGTGTCGACAACGGCTGACCCAGCCCCGGTTGACCAAGTCCGCCGGGAATACCGGCGCCCGGGCCGTACGACCTCCGGTACGGCCCGGCGCCACCCCGGCGGCAATGCCCCGCATCAGAACCGCCCCCCCGCCCCGCGCGCCGCCGGGGGGGGGGTGTCAGTAGCA
>NZ_JBHWJL010000109.1:0-16126 GCF_042731495.1 Streptomyces sp. NPDC059853 | reverse complement strand
CGCCGGCGCGGGCACCACCGTCTACGTCATCGACACCGGCATCCGCACCAGCCACCAGGACTTCGGCGGACGCGCCAGCTTCGGCTACGACTACTGGGGCGGCACCGCCAGCGACGGCAACGGCCACGGCACCCACGTCGCCTCCACCGCCGCCGGCACCGCCTACGGCGTCGCCAAGAACGCCGACATCGTCGCCGTCAAGGTCCTCAACGACGCCGGCAGCGGCACCACCGCCTCCGTCATCGGCGGCATCGACTGGGTCACCGCCAACGCCTCAGGACCCTCCGTCGCCAACGTCAGCCTCGGCGGCGGCGCCAACGCCACCCTCGACCAGGCCGTCAGCAACTCCATCGCCGCCGGCGTGACCTACGCCATCGCGGCGGGCAACAGCAACGCGAACGCCGCCAATTACTCGCCGGCCCGGGTCCCCGAGGCCATCACGGTGGGCGCCACCCAGAACAACGACGCCCGCGCCAGCTACTCCAACTGGGGCGCGACGGTGGACATCTTCGCCCCCGGCACCAACATCACGGCTGCCTGGCGCACCAGCGACACCGCCACCAACACCATCTCCGGCACCTCGATGGCGACCCCGCACGTCGCCGGTGCGGCCGCCCTCTACCTGGCCGACAACCCCGGTGCCACCCCGGCCCAGGTCTGGTCCGCGCTGGACTCCGCGTCCGTCACCGGCCAGGTCGGCAGCCCCGGCACCGGCTCCCCGAACAAGCTCCTCCAGGTCCCGTAAGCACCCCTCCCGGGATCAGCGCTCCACTCTTCTCCGGTGCCCCGCCCGCCGCACGGCGAGCGGGGCACCGCCCGTGCTCCGTAAACTGGCCCGGCTCGCCGCCGTATCCTCCGCCGGTCCGGCCGGGCCCTCAGCCGCACCCCCGGGAGGAACCGCGCCATGCCCCCCGCAGCCGCCTTTCCGCTGGAGCCCACCCCGATCCGGGTGCCCGACCGGGTACTGGAGGACCTGCGGGCCCGGCTCGCTCTGACCCGCCCGCCGCTGGACGAGGGGAACGAGGACTGGTCCTACGGCGTCCCGGCCGGCTACCTCGGGGAACTGGTCGCCCACTGGCGGGACGGCTACGACTGGCGCGCGGCCGAGGCCGCCCTCAACGCCTACGAGCACTACACGGTGCCCGTCGACGGCGTGCCGGTGCACTTCCTGCGCAAGCCGGGCACCGGCCCCTCCCCCGTACCGCTGATCCTCACCCACGGCTGGCCGTGGACGTTCTGGCACTGGTCGAAGGTCATCGACCCGCTGGCCGACCCGGCCGCCTCCGGCGGCGACCCGGCCGACGCGTTCGAGGTGATCGTGCCCTCGCTGCCCGGCTTCGGCTTCCCCGGCCCGCTGACCGGCTTCCCGGACATCAACTTCTGGAAGGTGTCCGACCTCTGGCACACCCTGATGACCGAGACCCTGGGGTACGAGAAGTACGCGGCCGGCGGCTGCGACATCGGCGGCCTCGTCTCCAGCCAGCTCGGCCACAAGTACCCGGACGCGCTGTACGGCATCCACATCGGCTCCGGGCTGCCGCTCAGCTTCTTCAACGGCCCGCGCGCCTGGGACTTCGCCCGCAACAGCCCGCTGACCGACGACCAGCCCGCCGCCGTCCGGGCCCGCATCGCCGAACTCGACCGCCGCTGGGCCCCGCACCTGGCGGTGCACATGCTGGACGGCGCGACCCTGGCCCACGGCCTCAGCGACTCACCCGCCGGGCTGCTGGCCTGGCTGCTGGAGCGCTGGAACACCTGGAGCGACAACGGCGGCGACCTCGCGTCCGTCTTCACCCCGGACGAGCTGCTCACCCACGCCACCATCTACTGGGTGAACAACTCGATCGCCACCTCGATGCGGTACTACGCCAACGCCAACCGCTACCCGTGGACGCCCGTCCACGACCGCACCCCGGTGGTCGAGGCGCCGGTCGGCGTGACCCTCGTCGGCTACGAGAACCCGCCCGGGATCCACACCGCCGAGGAGCGGGTGCGGGCCTTCGTGACCGGCCCGCAGGCCCGGTGGTTCCACCACGTCAACGTCACCGCCCACGACCGGGGCGGCCACTTCATCCCCTGGGAGAACCCGGACGCCTGGGTGGCGGACCTGCGGCGCACCTTCCGGGGCCGGAGGCCCTGAGGGGCACGCGTCAGCAGGTGGTGGGCACGGCCAGGGCCGGGGCGGCGGTCCACTGGGTGGTGCCGGGCGCGTCCACCAGGACGGGCGCGGCCGGCGGCAGGCTGACCGGGTCGCCCGGGTCGTCGAGGATGCCGATGATCAGCTGCTCGTACTCGGCGCTCGTCGCCGGTGGTCGTGGGCTGGATACCGACGCAGGCGACGGTGTCACCGGACAACTCGATGTCCTCGGAGGCGCCCTGCTCGATCTGGAAGGCGTGGCTGTCCTCGCCGGAGCCGCACGCGGCGGCCGGGTAGGTGCCGTACAGGTAGCAGTTCTGTTCCCAGCACCCCCCTGCGGGGGCGGCCCGGCGGCCACGGCGGCCGGGCCGGGCGCCGTTACGGGGCCGGACGCCGCTCGGCGGTCACCTCCGCGGCCGCCTCCCCGGCCTCCGGCGCGGCCTGCGGCAGGGGGGCGGCACCGTCCCCGTCCCGCTCCGTCCCCCGGTCCGGCGGGACGGGGCGGCTGCCCACCGCCGGGGCGAGGAAGATCGCCCCGATCACGCACACCAGGACCACCACCATCGCCCCGCGCAGCCCGTAGTGCTCGCCGAGGAAGCCGAGCCCCGGCGGCCCGACGAGGAAGGCGGTGTAGCCGATGATCGAGGCGAGGCTCACCCGGGCGGCCGGGTCGGGCCCGGACTCGCCCGCCGCCGACAGCGCCAGCGGGAAGCCGAGCGAGGCGCCGAGCCCCCACAGCAGGACGGCGCAGCCGGCCAGCACCGGGTTCCCGGCGAAGATCACCAGGGCGAGCCCGGCGGCCCCCGAGACGGCGCTGGCCCGCATCACGGTGGCCCGCCCGAAGCGGTTGACCAGGACGGTGCCGCTGAAGCGGCCGGTGGCCATGGCGGCGGCGAAGCCCGCGTACATCACCGAGCCGAGCGAGGCGTCCAGCCCGTGGCCGTCGACCATGAGCAGCGGCAGCCAGTCGTTCGCCGCGCCCTCGGCCAGCGCCATGGCCAGCACGACGCCGCCGATCAGCAGCAGCCGGGTGTCCCGCCACACCGGGCGCGCCGCGGCGGCCCCGCCGTCCGCCGTCGCGCGGCCGGTGTCCTCGCGGCGGCCGACGCCGGCCGGGATGCCGCCGAAGGCACCGATCAGGATGACCGCGGCGACCGAGGCGATGGCCAGCAGATGCCCGTGCACGGGCAGCCGGGTGGCGGTGCAGACGATGCCGAGGGTGGCGCCGATCGCCGTGCCCAGGCTGAAGAAGCCGTGCAGGGCCGGGAGGACCGCCCGCCCGGTGATCCGTTCGATCTCGGCGCCCTCGACGTTCAGCGCCACCTCGCCGGAGCCCATCCCGGCCCCGAACAGCGCCAGGCCCAGGGTGACCACGGGGGTGGTCGCGGACAGGGTGCCCACGCCGATGATGGCCAGGCTCACCACCACCAGGACGGTGCCGAGCCCCACCACCGGCCGGGTGCCGTAGCGGGAGACCAGCGCCCCGGAGCTGAGGATGCCCAGCATGGAGCCGACCGAGAGGCCGAAGAGGATCAGCCCCATCTGCCCGGTCGAGGCGCCCAGCGCGTCACGGATGTCGGGGGTGCGGGTCACCCACGAGGAGATCGACAGACCGGGGAGGAGGAAGAGGAGGAACAGAGACCGCCGGCGGCGGAGCGTGGCGAGATCCACGGAAAGGTCCTTAGACATGAGGGCACGGCACGGTGGCCGGACCGGTCCGCCCACCGAGTGTACGAATGTACACTCGGTGCCGCGCCGACGACAGGGCCTCTTCCCAGCCGGACCCCGCACCCCCGCGCCTACAGCGCCGAAGCCACCGCCGCCCGCACCCCGGCCGCGTCCCGCTCCCGCCCCGGATGCACCCGGTTCGTCAGCAGCACCAGCACCGTGCCACCGCGCCGGTCCACCACCACACTCGTCCCCGTGAACCCGCAGTGCCCGAACGTCTCCGGCGACGCCAGCGTCCCCATGTACGCCGGCCGGTCGCGCTCCCAGCCCGGCCACAGCGCCGCGTACTCCCGCGCCAGCACCCGCACACCCCCGTACCGGCCGCCGTTCAGCAGCACCTGCCCCAGCACCGCCACCTCCCGCGCCGTCGCGAAGATCCCCGCGTGCCCGGCCACCCCGCCCAGCAGGAACGCCTTTTCGTCGTGCACCTCACCGCGCACCACCCCGCGCCCCGTCCACGGCTGGTACTCCGTCGCCGCGCACCGCTCCGCGCGCCCCGGGACCCGCCCCGGCCGGAAACCGGTGTCCACCAGCCCCAGCGGCCCGGTGAACCACCGCTCCAGCAGCACATCGAGACCGGCGCCCGCCGCCCGCTCCACCGCCACCCCGGCCGTGATCAGCCCCAGGTCCGAGTACCGCTCGCCCTCCCCCGGCCGGTACTCCGGCGGATGCCCCAGCACCGCCGCCAGCCGCGCCGCCCGGGTCGGATACGGCGCCAGATCCAGATCGGCGGCCATCCCGCCCGTGTGACCCAGCAACTGACGCAGCGTCGCCCGCCCCGCCCCCGCCGCCACCTCAGGGACGTACCTCTCCACCGGCGCGTCCAGCTCCAGCAGCCCCTCCTGCGCCGCCCGCGCCACCAGCAGCCCCGTGTACAGCTTCGTCAGCGACGCCAGATCGAAGACCGTGTCCACCGTCATCGGCACCCGCCGCGCCTCCGGCAGCTCCACGACCCCGCCCGGCCCGGCGCCCCAGCCCACCGCCAGGCCCCCGGCCTCGGCCACCACGGTCTCGCCGCCGCGCACCACCCACACCACGAACCCGGGACGCGCGTACTCCCGCGCCACCGCCACCACCCCCGGCAGCGGCCCCATCAGCTCTCCCGGTGCACCTTCGTGTTGGACCCCTGGGCCCGCGGCCTGACCACCAGCAGATCCACGTTCACATGCTGCGGCCGGGTCACCGTCCACACGATGGTGTCCGCCACGTCGTCGGCGGTCAGCGGCTGCGCCACCCCCGCGTACACCCGCGCCGCCCGCTCGGCGTCCCCGCCGAACCGGTTCAGCGAGAACTCCTCCGTCGCCACCATCCCCGGCGCGATCTCGATCACCCGCACCGGCTCACCCACCAGCTCAAGACGGAGCGTCTCGGTCAGCGCGTGCGTCCCGTGCTTGGCCGCCACATAGCCGCCACCGCCCTCGTACGTACCGTGCCCGGCCGTCGAGGACACCACCAGCACCGTGCCCGCCCCGCTCGCGATCAGCCCCGGCAGCAGCGCCTGCGTCATGTGCAGCACGCCCAGCACGTTCACCTCGTACATCGCGCGCCAGTCGGCCGGATCGCCCTGCGCCACCGGGTCGAGGCCCAGCGCCCCGCCCGCGTTGTTGACCAGCACGTCCACCCGCTCCAGCGAGGCCGCGAACGCGTCCACCGCCGCCCGGTCCGTCACATCCAGCGCATACGCCACCGCCGCGTGCCCGGCCGCCGACAACTCCTGCGCCAGCGCCTCGATCCGCTCGGCCCGGCGCGCCGTCAGCACCACCCGGTACCCGGCCGCCGCCAGCCGCCGCGCCGCGGCGGCGCCGATCCCGCTGCTGGCCCCGGTCACGACAGCCGTGGATCCCCGGGCGACGGTGCTGGTCATGGTGCCTCCTGCTGACGTCCTCGCGTGTGCTGCCCTCAGCCTGCCAGCCGCTGCGCCGCTTCGGTCGCCCAGTAGGTGAGAATCACATCCGCACCGGCCCGCTTGAACGCCATGAGCGTCTCGTCGATCGCGCGCTCCCGCTCGATCCAGCCCCGCTCCGCCGCCGCCTCGACCATCGCGTACTCACCGGAGATCTGGTACGCGGCCACCGGCACGTCCACCGACTCCGCCACCCGGGCCAGCACGTCCAGATACGGCATCCCGGGCTTGACCATCACCGCGTCCGCGCCCTCGGCCAGGTCGAGCGCCAGCTCGCGCAGCGCCTCCCGCCCGTTCGCCGGATCCTGCTGATACGTCGTGCGGTCCCCGCGCAGCGAGGAGTTCACCGCCTCCCGGAACGGCCCGTAGAACGCCGAGGCGTACTTCGCGGTGTACGCCAGCTGCGCCACGTCGTGGTGCCCGGCCGCGTCCAGCGCCGCCCGGATCACCCCGACCTGACCGTCCATCATCCCGGACGGACCCAGCATGTGGGCGCCGGCCTCCGCCTGCGCCACCGCCATCTCGGCGTACCGGGCGAGCGTGGCGTCGTTGTCGACCCGGCCGTGCTCGTCCAGCACCCCGCAGTGCCCGTGATCGGTGAACTCGTCCAGACAGGTGTCGGCCATCACCACCAGGTCGTCGCCGACCTCGGCCCGCACCGCGCGCAGCGCCCGCTGGAGGATGCCGTCCGGGTCCGTACCGGCCGAACCGACCGCGTCCTTGACCTCCGGCACCCCGAACAGCATGATCCCGCTCACCCCGGCCGCCACCGCGTCGGCGGCGGCCTTCCGCAGCGAGTCCAGGGTGTGCTGCACCACGCCCGGCATCGACGAGATCGCCACCGGCTCCGCGACGCCCTCCCGCACGAACGCCGGCAGCACCAGGTCCGCCGGCCGCACCGTGTGCTCGGCCACCATGCGGCGCATCGCCGGGGTGGTCCGCAGCCGGCGCGGGCGCACCGCCGGGAAGCCGCCGGATGCAGAACCGTATCCGCTCAACCGGTCGCTCATGACGTACGCGCCCTCCGTCGCTGCGGACGCTTCTCGCTCGGCCGCTTCAGCACCTCGCCGGCCTCCAGGGCCGCCGCCCGGCGCTGCTCCCCGTACTGGGCCAGCGCCTCGGCCAGCGCGTGCACCGACGGCTCCGGCGCCAGCACGTCCACCCGCAGCCCGTGCTCCTGCGCGGTCTTCGCCGTCGCCGGGCCGATACAGGCGATCACCGTCACATTGTGCGGCTTGCCCGCGATCCCGACCAGGTTCCGCACGGTGGACGAGGAGGTGAACAGCACCGCGTCGAACCCGCCGCCCTTGATCGCCTCCCGGGTCTCGGCCGGCGGCGGCGAGGCGCGCACCGTCCGGTACGCCGTCACGTCGTCCACCTCCCAGCCCATCTCGACCAGGCCCGCCACCAGCGTCTCGGTGGCGATGTCGGCCCGCGGCAGGAACACCCGGTCGATCGGGTCGAAGACCGGGTCGTACGGCGGCCAGTCCTCCAGCAGCCCGGCGGCCGACTGCTCACCGCTGGGCACCAGGTCCGGGCGCACGCCGAAGTCGATCAGCGCGCGGGCGGTCTGCTCACCGACCGCCGCCACCTTGATCCCGGCGAACGCCCGCGCGTCCAGGCCGTACTCCTCGAACTTCTCCCGGATCGCCCGCACCGCGTTCACCGAGGTGAACGCGATCCACTCGTAGCGCCCGGTCACCAGGCCCTTGACCGCCCGGTCCATCTGCTGCGGGGTGCGCGGCGGCTCCACCGCGATCGTCGGCACCTCGCTGGGCACCGCGCCGTAGGACCGCAGCTGCTCCGACAACGAGGCCGCCTGCTCCTTCGTCCGCGGCACCAGCACCTTCCAGCCGAACAGCGGCTTGGACTCGAACCACGCCAGCTGGTCGCGCTGCGCGCTCGCCCCGCGTTCCCCCACCACGGCTATCACCGGCCGGTCGCCCTCGGGCGAGGGCAGCACCTTCGCCGACTTCAGCGTCCGCTCCACCGTGCCCAGCGTCGCCGACCAGGTGCGCTGCCGGGTCGTGGTGCCCGCGATCGTCACCGACACCGGGGTGTCCGGCTTGCGGCCCGAGGAGATCAGCCGCGCGGCCGTGCCGGCCACCGTCTCCAGCACCGCCGACACCACCACCGTGGCGTCGCTCGCGCCGACCTCCGTCCAGCACCGCTCATCGGCGGTCGCCGCGTCCACGAACCGCACATCGGTGCCCTCCGCGTCCCGCAGCGGCACCCCGGCGTACGCGGCCACGCCCACGGCGTGCGCGATGCCCGGCACCACCTCGAAGGTGATGCCCTCGGCGGCCAGCGCCAGCATGTCGGCGGTGGCGTCCGCGTCCATACCGGGGTCACCGGCGACCGCACGGACCACCCGCTTGCCGCCGCGCGCGGCCCGCATGACAAGATCGGCGGCATCACTCGCCGTGGTGGCGAGAGTGCCGTTCTGCAGCGGGGTGTCCGTCCCCGGCCGCAGATGCGCGCGCACCACGTCGTAGGCCCGTGGATCGGCGACCAGGACATCGGCCCGGGCGAGCGCCTCCACGGCGCGCAGGGTCAGCAGGCCCGGATCGCCCGGTCCGGCCCCGAGAAAGGTGACGTGCCCTTGGTACGGACCGGAGTGACCGGCCGGCTGGGCCGCCAGAATGCGTGCGGCGGTGGGGCTCAATGTGCTCGCTCCCCCATCAGACCGGCCGCGCCCTTGGCGAGCATCTCCCGGGCGAGTTCGGCACCCACACGTGCTGCGTGGGCCACCGCCTCGGCGGGCGACGCCGGTACGGGACCGGTGGTGGACAGCTGCACCAGCGAGGTGCCGTCGGTGGTGCCGACGACGCCGCGCAGGCGCATTTCGGTGACATCCCGCTCGTCGGTCCGCAGATCGGCGAGCGCACCCACGGGTGCGCTGCAACCGGCCTCCAGGACCGAGAGCAGGGTTCGCTCGGCGGTGACGGCGACCCGGGTGTGCGGGTCGTCCAGCTCCGCGAGCTGGGCGGCGAGCTCCGCGTCGGACGCGGCGCACTCCACCGCCAGTGCCCCCTGGCCGGGGGCGGGCAGGACTGTGTCGGGCGGCAGGAAGTCGGTGATCTCCGCTTCCCGCCCCAGTCGGTGCAGACCGGCGGAGGCGAGCACGACGGCGTCGAGCTCGCCGTCCCGCACGTACCCGATCCGGGTGTCGACATTCCCCCGGATCGCGACCGTGTCCAACTCGCAACCCAGCGAGCGGGCCCACGCCTGGAGCTGCGCCATACGGCGCGGCGAGCCGGTGCCCACCCGGGCGGTGCCGTTCTCCACCAGCAGCGCCTCGAAGGTCAGCCCGTCCCGGGCGACCAGCGCGTCGCGCACATCGGCCCGCACCGGGACGGCCGCCAGGGCCAGCTCCGGCGGCTGGGCGGTCGGCAGGTCCTTCAGCGAGTGGACGGCGAGGTCGATCTCCCCGGCCACCAGCGCGTCGCGCAGGGCCGACACGAAGACACCGGTACCACCGATGGTGGCCAGCGCCTCCCGGGAGACATCACCGTAGGTGGTGATCTCCACCAGCTCCACCGGTCGCCCGGTGCGGGCTCGGACCTGGTCCGCGATCATCCCGGACTGCGCCATCGCGAGGGCACTGCGCCGGGTGCCGAGCCGCAGGGCCCGGGTGGGGGTGGTCATGACCGCTCCTGTTCCGCGTTACGTCTGGTGCTGCCGGTGCCGCTGGTGGCGGCGGCCGGCTGCGGGTCGAGATCGAACAGTTCACGCAGCGCGGCGGCGTAGTCGGCGCCGCCGGGCTCCCCGGCCAGCTCCTTGACCCGGACGGTCGGCGCGTGCAGCAGCTTGTCCACCACGCGGCGCACCGCGTGGGTGACCTCCGCGCGTTCCTTCTCGCCGAGGCCCGGCAGCCGGCCGTGCAGCCGCGCCAGCTCGCTGGAGACCACGTCGGCGGCCATCGCGCGCAGGGCGACGACGGTCGGGGTGATGTAGGCGGCGCGCTGGGCGGCGCCGAAGTCGGCGACCTCCTCGGCGACGATGTCCCGCACGGCCTGGACGTCCGCGGCCATCGGGGCGTCCGCCGAGGCGGCGGCCAGCGACTCGATGTCGACGAACCGCACCCCCGGCAGCCGGTGCACGGCGCCGTCGATGTCGCGCGGCATCGCCAGGTCGAGCAGCGCCGGCTCCCGCTGGTCCGGGCGCCGCTCGCGCAGCGCCCCGGCCACGGCCTGGGCGGTCAGCACCAGGCCGGTGGCGCCGGTGCAGGAGATGACGAGGTCGGCCAGGGCCAGCTCGGCGGTGATGGAGATGGCGTTGATGGGCACGGCCCGGGCCCGCGGCCCGCGCGGTACGTCCTGCGCGGCGGCGGCACCGGCATCGGCGGCGCAGCCGGAGCCGACCGGGCACCCCGGATCGCCGCGGCCCGTGCCGTCCTCCGGCTCACCGGTCTGCCCGGGCGCGGGCGCCGTCTGGGCGTCCAGGGACGCGGCCAGCCGTTCGGCGCGCTCCAGCGTCCTGTTGGCGATCACCAGTTCGGCCACACCGGCGCGCGCCAGCGTCGCGGCGGCCAGCGACGACATCGACCCGGCGCCGATCACCAGCGCCCGCAGCCCGCGCACCCACGACATGTCCGGCTGCCCGGCCTCGCCCCACGCCTGCGCCGGGACGGCCGCGGGGACCCCCGCCGGGGCCAGTTGTCCCAGACCGAACGTCACCAGCGACTGCCCGGCCCGGTCGATACCGGTCTCGCTGTGCGCCCGCTTGCCGACCCGCAGCGCCCGCTGGAACAGGTCGTTCAGCTGCCGGCCCGCGCTCTGCTCGTCCTGCGCCAGGGCCAGCGCGTCCTTCAGCTGCCCCAGGATCTGCCCCTCGCCGACCACCATCGAGTCGAGCCCGCAGGCCACGGTGAACAGATGGGTGACGGCCTCGTCCCCGTACCGCGCGTAGAGGTACGGGTCCAGCTCGTCGGGACCGACCCCGCCGTAGCGGGCCAGCATCCCGGACAGCTCGGCGATCCCGGCGTGGTACCGGTCCACGTCCGCGTACAGCTCGATCCGGTTGCAGGTCGACAGCACCGCCGCCTCCAGCACCGGCTCGGCCGCCAGCAGCTCCGCCAGCAGCCCGGCGCGCGCCCCGGGGGCGATCGCCGCCCGCTCCAGGACACTCACCGGCGCGCTGCGGTGACTCACTCCGACCACGAGCAGCGTCATGCCGGCATCACCGCCGGGATGTCCCCGTCGGGGCCGGGCCCCTCGCCACGGGCCGCGCGGCCCGCGCCACCGGCGGCGGGCGCCGGGCGCTCGGCGCCCCGCATCCCGCGCGACAGCTCGTCGGCGGCCTTGCGCTGCTCGTGGAAGGCCAGGATCTGGAGTTCTATCGACAGATCCACCTTGCGCACGTCCACCCCCTCCGGCACCGAGAGCACCGTCGGGGAGAAGTTCAGGATCGAGGTGACCCCGGCCCCCACCAGCCGGTCGCACACCTGCTGCGCCGCGCCGGCCGGGGTGGTGATGACACCGATCGACACCCCGTTGGTGTGCACGATCGACTCCAGTTCGTCCACGTGCCGCACCCCGATGCCCGCGACCTGCTTGCCGGTCATCTTCGGGTCGGCGTCGATCAGCGCCGCGACCCGGAAGCCGCGCGAGGCGAAACCGCCGTAGTTGGCGAGCGCCGCGCCGAGATTGCCGATGCCGACGATGACCACGGGCCAGTCCTGGGTGAGCCCGAGTTCGCGCGAGATCTGGTACACGAGATACTCGACGTCGTACCCCACGCCCCGGGTGCCGTAGCTGCCGAGGTACGAGAAGTCCTTGCGCAGCTTCGCCGAGTTCACCCCGGCCGCGCCGGCCAGCTCCTCGGAGGAGACCGTCGGCACCGAGCGCTCGGAGAGCGCGGTCAGCGCTCGCAGATACAGCGGAAGCCGGGCGACAGTCGCCTCGGGGATTCCTCGGCTGCGCGTCGCCGGTCGGTGGTTTCGGCCAGTTGCCACGGTGCTCCTGCCGGTCGAGCCAAGCGGAGAGCGGTCGCGTACGGCGCACGCGCCGAGACCGCCCCGTCGCGCCAAGGCTATGCCTTTGTGAACGCGTGCACAAAGATGGTGTCCGCTTTGTCCGCCCAAAGTGACCGGTGCCACATACGCCAACAGGGACACCTGGTCACACTCCTCACGTATGCGTACCGGAACGGAAAAAACGACCCCGCATGCTAAACCAAACCGGGCTCAAGCTCCCAACGCCCGGCGCAGCCGCCCCGCGTCCACCCGCCAGAAATCGTGCTGCTCGCCGTCGACCAGCACCACCGGGATCTGCTCCCAGTACCGCCGGTACAGCTCCTCGTCCACGGTGATGTCCCGCTCCTCCCAGGCCGCCCCCGTCTCCGCGCACACCGCCGCCACGACCTCGCGGGCGGCGTCGCACAGATGACAGCCGGGCTTTCCGATCAGCGTGACCGTCCGCTCCTTCGGCGGACGGGGGGACGTGCGGGGCGTTCGGCGCAGCAGGGGTGTCATGGCGCCCATTGTGCCGCGCACGGCAAACCGGGCGACATGCCCGCGCCACCGGGACCACGCGTGCGACTGGCTATCCTCGGTGCCATGGCAAGCTCGCCGCTGGACCAGCCCGCCGACCGCGGGGCCGTGGATCGCGAAGACCGGGCCACCGGTGCGGCCGGCCGGCTGGGGCAACTGGCCCGGGGCCGCTGGCCGCGCCGCGGGACGGCACCGACCCGGCGCAGCGAACTGGCGGGCGAGGCCGCCGCCGAGGCGGCCGACGAGACGGTGGCCGAGCCCGAGTTCCCGGTGCGCGGGGACGTGCGGGCGGCGGCCTTCTTCGATCTCGACAACACGGTGATGCAGGGCGCGGCCCTCTTCCACTTCGGGCGCGGCCTGTACAAGCGGAAGTTCTTCAGCGGCCGGGACCTGGCCCGCTTCGCCTGGCAGCAGGCGTACTTCCGGCTGGCCGGCGCGGAGAACGCCGGGCACATGGCGGACGCCCGCGACAGCGCGCTGTCCATCGTCAAGGGCCACAAGGTGGCCGAGCTGGTGGCGATGGGCGAGGAGATCTACGACGAGTACATGGCGGGCCGCATCTGGTCCGGCACCCGGGCGCTGGCCCAGGCCCATCTGGACGCCGGGCAGCGGGTGTGGCTGGTGACGGCGGCGCCGGTGGAGACGGCCACCATCATCGCCCAGCGGCTCGGGCTGACCGGCGCGCTGGGCACGGTGGCCGAGTCGGCCGACGGCGTGTACACCGGCCGGCTGGTGGGCGAGCCGCTGCACGGCCCGGCCAAGGCGATGGCCGTACGGGCCCTGGCGGAGCGCCAGGAGCTGGATCTGGAGCGCTGCGCGGCGTACAGCGATTCGGCGAACGACATCCCGATGTTGTCTCTTGTCGGTTATCCCTACGCGATCAATCCGGACAGCAAGTTGCGCGCGCACGCCCGCAAGGAGGGCTGGCGGGTGCGGGACTACCGGACGGGCCGCAAGGCGGTACGGATCGGGGTGCCGGCCGCGGCGGGCGCCGGGGCGGTGGCGGGCGGCACGGTGGCCGCGCTGGCGCTGCGGCGCCGACGGCGCTGAGGGGCGGGGCCGGGACGCCGGGACGCGGCCCCCGTACGCCAGGCACATTCCGGCCCTTTACCCCGCCCGCGCGCCGGCCAGTCCCCCGACCGGCCATCGGTCGGATTCGTTCATTCAGCGATCAGATCGAAGCATCTGCTGATCAGTTCTTCCATGGCGTTGGGTAGCGCGCCGATAGCATCACGTAACTCTTCAAACCTAATCGGCGATTTTCGCAACTACGCGTAGCACGCCAAGTACGAAGCGTTATTCTCCTCAGACGCATTCCGGTCCCCAGGCGTCTCCCCCCAGGTGTCGGCTGACGGACCCCGCACCACTGCACGTGTCGGAAGCTCTGCCTCTGGGAGTCCCGTGTACCCACACGTCGGGGTTGACACCTCGGGCCTGGCTACGCTGCGCACGACGGTCTTCGGCCGACTGCGCGTCCTCGTCCCTCCCGCGTACGCCCTGCCCGCCCTCACCGCCGCACCTGTCCCCGCCGGCCCCGCCTATGTCCTCGCCGATGGCACCGCCGGCACCACCTCCGCCTCAGCGACCCCCGTCCCCACCACGCCCGCCACCCCAGCGGCCCCCGCGGCGGCCTCCGCCGCCTCCCCCAGCACCGGCCGCCGCGTACCCCGGGGCGGCGCCGCCCGCCGCCCGGCCGCCGACAGCGACAGCCGACGCATGATGGACCTCGTCGAACGCGCCCAGGCCGGCGAGTCCGAGGCCTTCGGCAGCCTCTACGACCACTACTCCGACACCGTCTACCGGTACATCTACTACCGCGTCGGCGGCCGCGCCACGGCCGAGGACCTCACCAGCGAGACCTTCCTGCGCGCCCTGCGCCGCATCGGCACCTTCACCTGGCAGGGCCGCGACTTCGGCGCCTGGCTGGTCACCATCGCCCGCAACCTGGTCGCCGACCACTTCAAGTCCAGCCGCTTCCGGCTGGAGATCACCACCGGCGAGATGCTCGACGCCAACGAGGTCGAGCGCAGCCCCGAGGACTCCGTCCTGGAGAGCCTGTCCAACACCGCCCTGCTGGAGGCCGTCCGCAAGCTCAACCCCCAGCAGCAGGAGTGCGTCACGCTGCGCTTCCTCCAGGGCCTGTCGGTCGCCGAGACCGCCCGCGTGATGGGCAAGAACGAAGGGGCCATCAAAACGCTGCAATACCGTGCGGTGCGCACCCTCGCCCGGCTGCTGCCGGACGACGCTCGATAAGCGAACCGCCCCCGCGCCAGGCCCCGTTGGGCGCCGAACGTCACCAGTCAACGGCGAACAGTAACATTATCTTCCAGCCGTAACCCGAGTGCCCGTCCGCTCGTTGTCGAGTTCGCAGACTCCCTACAACCGGCACCGCCACCCCACTATCACTCGAACGGGTGATACCGGTGGCGACCGGCAACCATCCATCCGCACCAGGGAGTCGACCGTGCTGACGAGAGGAGGTGCCGCCCGTGATCGGATCCGTGCCAGCCGGCCGACGCGCCCAGGAATTCGCCCAGGCCGTCGAGGAGCCCCGGCCGGACGAGGCGGCCGCGGCGGGCGGGCCCGATGAGGCACCGCCGGCCGACAGGCCCGAGCAGGCCGCCCTGCTGTCCGTGGCGGACCGGCTGACCGCCCTGCCCCGGCCGGAGCTGAGCGCCGAGACCAAAACGGTGCAGCGCGCCCAGCTGATGGCCGCCATGGAAACCGCCTTCGCCGCCCGCCGCGGCGAGGACCGGGTCCCCGACCAGCCCGCCGCCGCCAGAAACGGCCGCGGCGCCCACCGGGCGCCCCCGCTGAGCGCCCTCGGCCGGCTGCGCCCGCGCAGCCGCCTCACCAAGGGCCTCGCCGCCGGCGGCCTGTCCGTGGGCGTGGCGGCCGGCGCCCTCGGTGGCGCCGCCGTCGCCAGCACCAACGCGCTCCCCGGCGACACCCTCTACGGCCTCAAACGCGGCATGGAGGACCTGCGCCTCGACTTCGCCGCCGGCGACACCGCCCGGGCCCAGCTCTACCTCGACCACGCCTCCACCCGGCTGCACGAGGCCCGCCGCCTCCTCGACCGGGGCCGGGCCGGCGACCTCGACCACGAGCAGCTGCACGAGATCCGCACCACCCTCAGCAGCATGGCCGACAACGCCTCCCACGGACACCGGCTGCTCAGCCGGGCCTACGAGGCGGACGGCTCGCTCGACCCGCTCCAGACGCTGTCGTCCTTCGCCGAAGGCCACCGCGAGACCTGGGATCTGCTGCGCGGCAAACTCCCCGCCCAGCTGTGGGACATCGGTGAGGAGGTGACCTCGGTCTTCGACGCGATGGACGACGAGATCATCCCGCTGCGCAGCCTGCTCCCCCGGGAGCCGGAGCACTCGGCCGCCGCCGAGCCCGGCACCGGCGACGAGGAGCAGGACGCCCCCTCCGCCGCTGAGACGCCCCGTACGCCCGACTCGGGCACCACCGAGCCCCCCGGCGCCACCGAAGACGCCGAAGCCCCTCAGCGCGGCCAGGAGAGCCCTCCCACGGCCACCGAGGAGCACCAGGGGCTGCTCGGCGGCACCGGATTGCTCAGCCCCGCCGAGCCCACCCCGGAGACCGACGAGGACGGCGAACCCGCCACCGGACCGCTCGGCCCGCTGCCCCAGCCGGATGTCACCATCCCGCCGCTGGTGCAGGACCTGCTCCCGGGCCTCGGCCTGGACGTGAAGAACGCCGAATAGCCCCCCGGGGATCCACCCCGCGGGGACACAGGCAGCGCGAAACGGCCCGGGGGGGGGGGGGGCCCACAGCCCCCCGGGGCCGCCGCCGCGGGTTGGCGGGGGCGCGACCGGGGGTGGGTGTGCCGCGCCCTACC
>NZ_JBHWJL010000108.1:0-16271 GCF_042731495.1 Streptomyces sp. NPDC059853 | reverse complement strand
CCCAGCGGCCCGACGACCTCGGGCCCCGGCTGGCCGATCAGCTGGCGCTGCTCGACCGGGCCGGCTTCTCCCACGGGGAGGCGGCCCGGCGCACCCGGCCGTTCTCGCTCAGCTCGCTGGAGCACCCGCTGCGGGTACGCGTCGATCTGCCGGCCACCGGGCACGCGGAGGCGCGGCGGGTGATCACCCGGATGCTGCTGGCGCAGTTCACGGCGGCGGTCGTCGCGCGGCCGGACCGCACGCTGTTCGCCGCCCTGGTGCTGGACGACGCGACGTCGGCCATCACGCCCGGCACCGTGCGCGGCCTCACCCAGCTGCGCCCGGCCAACGCGGGCGCCGTGCTCGCGCTGCGGACCCTGGACGACGTGCCCGCCGCGCTGCGCAGCGGGCTGCTGGGCGCGGTGGGCTGCCGGATGGCGTTCTCCGGGATCACCACCTGGGACGCCGAGCACTTCGCGCGGGCGTGGGGCACGGCCTGGACGGAGGACCGGGACGTCACCAGCACCCCCGACCGCAGCGGCGGCATCGTGCGGCGCTTCACCCGGGGGGCGCGCAAGCTGTTCACGGGGCGCGAGTCGACCACGGAGTCCGTGACGGTGCGCCGGGTGGAGCGGGAGCGCTGGTCGGCGTCGGAGCTGGCGCACCGGGTGCCGCCGCGGCACGCGGTGCTGTCGCTGACGACGGTGTCCGGCGAAGCGGGGCCGCCGGTACTGGTCCGGCTGGGCTGAGCGGCGCCGGTCCCCGCCGGTCTGGCGGTAGGCGTGAACGGCATGGACGGTGGCGGGCAACGGACGCCGGGGGCGGGGGAGTGGCGTAGGCGTCGGCGTGGTGGGCGCGGTGCGTTCCGGCGGTGCCCCGGTGCGGCTGTGTTCCGCCGAGGGCGTCGGGGTTCGCGGGCACGGGTGCACGAGCCACGGGTGGCCGGTGCCCGGTGCCCGCGCGTCTCCCCGCGCGTCTCGCCGGGCGCCTGGTCGGGGGCGGAAAGCCCGGGGTGGATCGCCCCGCGTGCGGGGTCCGGCGGCGTTGGCGCGGTCCCGGGTGTGTGGCCCCGCGTGCGGGTCCCGGCCGCGTCGATGCGGTGGCCGGGGCCCAGGGCCCGGCGACGCCGGGCGGTCGGTGTCCTGCCGCGTGCACGGGGTCGCCCGCGCCGGGCCGTGCGGCGGTCGGCGGGCGCCGCGGTGGTGCGGCGGAGAGCGGTGCGGGATGGCCGAAGGTTTCCCCGGCGCATATGCCACGCGCTGTACCGTGAAGAACGGCGCGTGACATTCCCCCGGTCATCCAGATGATCTCCCAAGGTGGTCCATGTACCCGACGCTTTCCTCACTCGTTCAGCACACGGCGCTCAAACTGGGCGTGCTCACGGGGGAGGACCGGCTGGATGTCCCGGTCCGCTGGGCCCACGCCAGCGAGCTGGCCGATCCCGTGCCGTATCTCGACGGTGGCGAGCTGCTGCTGACCACCGGGCTGAAGCTCGACGTCGAGGACGCGGCGGCCATGACCGCGTACATCCGCCGGCTGAGCGCCGCCGGTGTGGTGGGGCTGGGCTTCGGGGTCGGCGTGCACCACCCGGCGGTCACCCCGCAGTTGCTGGCGGCCGTCCGGGAGGCGCGGATGCCGCTGCTGGAAGTGCCGCGCCGCACCCCGTTCATCGCGATCGGCAAGTTCGTCTCCGCCGCCATCGCCGCCGAGCAGTACCGCGCGGTGAGCGCCGGGTTCGCGGCGCAGCGGGAGCTGACGCGCGCCGCGCTGGCGCCCGGCGGCCGGCAGGCGCTGCTGGACAAGCTCGCCACGCAGGTGGACGGCTGGGCGGCGCTGTACGACATGGCGGGCACCGTCACGGCGGTGGCCCCGGCGTGGGCGGCCCGGCGCGCGGCGCGGCTGACGCCGGAGGTGGTCCGGCTGCGGGACCGTCCGGCGCCCGCCAGCGCGGTGTGCCCCTCCGGGCCCGATCCCGCCGCGGACGCCGCGGGGGGCGGCGGGGCGGGGGAGGACCGGGTGGAGTTGCAGTCGGTGGGGTCCGGCCGCGTGCCCCGGGCGGTGCTGGCGGTCGGTACCGCCGCGCCGCCGGGGACCGCCGAGCGCTACGCCATGCAGTCGGCGGTCGCGGTGCTGACCCTGATCACCGAGCGGTCCCAGGCGTTCCAGGCCGCGGAGGCCCGGCTGGGCGGCGCGGTGCTGCGGATGCTGCTCAGCGGGGAGCCCGACCACGCCCGCGCGGTGGCCGGTGATCTGTACGGCGGGCTGCTGGACGCCCCGCTGCGGCTGCTGGCCGCCGAGGCGGGCGGGGAGCCGGAGGCACTGACGGAGCTGGGGGCGGCCATCGAGGCCGCGGCGCACCGCGCCGGGGAGGCGGTGCTGGCGCTGGCGGACGGGCAGCAGCTGGTCGTGCTGGCGGCGGACGGGGGCGCGGCGGTCGCGGCGGGGGCGGCGTTCGCCCGGGCCGGGCAGGAGGCGGGCAGCGGGCCGGCGGTGTTCCTGGGGCTGTCGGCGCCGACCGGCCCGGCCACCGTGGACACCGCCTACCAGCAGGCGCGGGCCGCGCTGGTGGTGGCCAGACGGCGCGGCAGGCCGCTGGTGGAACACGACGACGTGGCGGCCGGGTCCGTACTGCCGCTGCTGGCGGACGACGCGGTGCGGGCGTTCGCCGAGGGGCGGCTGCGGGCGCTGCGGGCGCACGACGCGCAGGGCCGTGGCGATCTGGTGGCCTCGCTCAAGGCGTGGCTGTCCCGGCACGGTCAGTGGGACGCGGCGGCGGGTGATCTCGGGGTGCACCGGCACACGCTGCGCTACCGGATGCGGCGGGTCGAGGAGATCCTGGACCGTTCACTGGACGATCCCGATGTCCGGATGGAGCTGTGGCTGGCTCTGAAGGCCACCGGTGCCTGAACGTCGCCGTCGGGCGGGTCCCGGCCGCCCCGTGGACGGCCGGGACCCATCAGATCCGGTCAGAATTGCCGAGTGGATGATCTCTGACAGATCGGTTCTGATCAGCTGATGTCTGTTCAGGGGCAGTACTGGGCTTCCTTGCCGATCGACCGGTACATGCAGTCGGCGTTCTCCAGCAGGATCAGCACCGCCTCCCGGTTGCGGGCGGTCTCCCGGTCGATCACACTGCCCGGCGGGTAGAAGCCGCCGCCGCTCGCGCTGCGCGGATACATCTCGAAGGTGTAGGAGAAGATCCCTTCCTCCGCCCACATCCAGTCCCCGATGGAGCCGTCGGTGATGTACAGATCACTGGACTGCTGCGGCGTGTACCCGTTGCTCGCCGCCATCGCGCGGCCCACCGCGGCGAACGCGTCCCGGTCGTCCGCCGTCAGCCCCGGCGCGGTGTCGGCGTAGGTGTAGCCGTACGGCCACAGGATCAGCTCGCCGTAGGTGTGGAAGTCGATGTGCGCGGTGATCTGCTGCTCCCCGCCGACCACCCGGCTGCGGACGAAATCGGCGACCACCCGGGTCTCCGGCCCGGACTCGGGCGAGGCGCCCCGGTACGTCGCGCTGCTCGCGCTGCCCGAGGAGCCGCCGCAGCAGCCCCACATGTAGTCCCAGTTGCGGTTCAGGTCGGTGCCGACGGCGCTGGAGCCGGCGTTGGGCTGACGGTTCTTGCGCCAGGAACGGAACGCGCCCGACTCCGTGTCGTAGGTCTTGCCGTCCGGGTTGACGGAGGGGATCAGCCAGATCTCGCGGGTGTCCAGCAGCCGGGTGATCCGGGCGTCGCTGCCGTACCCGGAGGTCAGCTCCTCCAGGGTGAAGAGGGCCATCTCCACGGTGAGATGTTCGCGCGCGTGCTGGTTGTGCGTGAACAGGATCTCGGGCTCGTCCTCGTCGACGGCGACATCCGCGCTCACCTTGACGGCGATGATGTCCCGCCCCTCGTAACTGCGGCCGATGACCTCGGTGCTCACCAGATCGGGGTGACGGGCCACGGTGGCGTCGACGACCGCCCGCATCGACGCGTAGGTGTGATAGTCGGACGGTGCGGCGGCCTGGAAGCCGTCGCCGCTGCCGGCGGCGGCAGCGGGCAGCGGCGTCAGGTGGTAGCCGAGCGCGCGCAGCCGCTCCGCCTCGGCGGCGTCGGCGCTGATCAGCACCGAGTTGTGCAGCACCTCGTCGATGGCGGTACCGGTGGCGGCCAGCGCGCTGCGCTCCGGTGCGCCGCGCAGCCCGGTCACCTCGTACTGCCGGATGCCGGTGTCGGGGGTGGCGGCCGCCGCGGCGTCCGCCGCGTCCCGCGGGCCCGGCACGGCGGTCGCCTGGGTGCCGAGGGTGAGCGCCAGGGCCAGGGACAGTACGGCGGCGCCGGCGGCGCCGTACCTGCGGGTCCGCCGGGTACGGCGGGCGGTGCGTGATGCCGGTGATGCCTGTGGTGCACGCGGTGTGCGCATCGCAGCTCCTGGGTTCTCCCGTGCGATGGGTGGGGGCGGCGCCATGCTCGCGAACATGGCATGCTCCGGTCAATGGCGCCTCTCGGATCTCACCCTTCCTGCGCGTAAGAATGGAAAGAGCCACCCCTACGCGCCGTACAAGTAAGCACGGGTGTCCGACCCCCTACCGTGGCCTGGACACCCCACTCCACCCCTTTCGGAAGGGCGGGACCCGCGATGACGACAGCGACTGCCACCCAGGCGTTCTGGCTGGCCGGGAAGCAGGCGACCGGCTCGGACACCCTCGATGTCACCTCCCCCTGGGACGGCCGGCACCTGGCGACGGTGAGCGTGCCCACGCACGAACAGACCCAGGCCGCCGTGGCCGCCGCCGCGGCGGCGGCCGGGCCGTTCGCCGCCACCCCCGCGCACGTACGCGCCGCCGCCCTCGACCACGTCGGCGCCCGCCTCGCCGAGCGCGCCGAGGAGATCGCCCAGCTCATCAGCTCCGAGAACGGCAAGCCCATCAAGTGGGCCAGGATCGAGGTCGCCCGCTGCCGCTCCGTCTTCCGCTGGGCCGCCGACGAGGCCCGCCGCTTCAACGGCGGCACCGCCCAGCGCCTGGACGCCGACGCCGGTGGCGAGGGGCGGCTCGCGCTCACCCGCCGCATCCCCTACGGCCCGGTGCTCGGCATCGCGCCCTTCAACTTCCCGCTCAACCTCTGCGCCCACAAGGTCGCCCCCGCCATCGCCGCCGGTGCCCCCATCATCCTCAAGCCGGCCCCGGCCACCCCGCTGTCGGCGCTGCTGCTCGGCGAACTGCTGGCCGAGACCGACCTGCCCACCGGCTCCTGGAGCGTCCTGCCAGTCCCCAACGACGCCATGCCCGACCTGGTGCGCGACGAACGGCTGCCGATCATCTCCTTCACCGGCTCCGCCCCCGTCGGCTGGTCCATCCGCGACTCGGTGCCCCGCAAGCGCGTCACCCTCGAACTCGGCGGCAACGGCGCCGCCATCGTCCTCGGCGACTACTCCACCGACGCCGACCTCGACTGGGCCGCCCAGCGCATCGCCACCTTCTCCAACTACCAGGGCGGCCAGTCCTGCATCTCCGTGCAGCGCGTCATCGTCGACGCCACGCTCCACGACCGGCTGCTCCCCCGGCTGATCACCGCCGTCGAGAACCTGGTCACCGGCGACCCCGCCGACGACGCCACCGACGTCGGGCCCCTGGTCAGCGAGGACGCCGCCCGCCGCGTGGAGACCTGGGTGAACGAGGCCCGCGACGCCGGTGCCACCGTCCTCACCGGCGGCACCCGCGACGGCGCCGCCTACGCCCCCACCGTCCTCGCCGACGTGCCCACCGACGCGCTCGTCAGCCACGAGGAGATCTTCGGCCCCGTCATGACCGTCACCACCGTCGACGGTGAGGACGCCGCCTACGCCGCCGCCAACGACTCCCGCTACGGGCTCCAGGCCGGGCTGTTCACCCACGACCTGCGCGCCGCCTTCCGCGCCCACCGCGCGCTGGAGGTCGGCGGCGTGATCGTCGGCGACGTGCCCTCCTACCGCGCCGACCAGATGCCCTACGGCGGCGTCAAGGACTCCGGCGTCGGCCGCGAGGGCGTGCGCTACGCCATGGAGGACTACACCTACGAGCGGGTCATGGTCCTCACCGGCATCGACCTGTAGGGAACCCGGCGCGGGGCGCTCAGGCCGTCTTCCGGGCCACGATCAGATCCCGGGTGATGGCCTGATCCACCCGGTGCTCGAAGCCCGCATACGGCTCCCCCTCCCGCACCGTGAAGCCCGCCCCCGCCAGCAGCCCGGCCAGCTCCGCACGGGAGGCGCCATAGGTGTTCCACGAGATCCCGATGGCGCCGCCCGTGCGCAGCAGCCGCGCCCACACCGGCACCGCCTCGGTCAGCAGCGGCAGCGGCGAACGGGTCAGCCCGCCGCCCTCCCCCCGCGTACGGCTGCCGTAACGCACCCCGTACGGCGCGTCCGTCACGATCAGATCGAACGAACCCGGCTTGAAGAACTGATCGCTCGCCACCGTGTCCGCCTGCACCACGGTCAGCCCGATCGACTGCCCCTTCTTGTACAGCTCCTTGGTCTCGCCGACCTCCACGGTCAGCCGCCGCCCCAGCGTCCGCTTGTCCCGCCGCACCGGGCCGCTCTCCGCACGGTGCTTGAGCCTGGCGGCCTTGAGCCAGTGCCGCAGGAAGTTCTCGTACGCCTCGACGCTGCGCGCGTCCTGCTCCACACCCGCGCAGTCGAGCCCGTACATCAGCGCCTGGTTGAGCGTGGTGCCGCGCCCGCACAGCGGGTCCAGCACCCGCAGCCCGCCGCTCAGCAGCCGCTGCGGGGCGTCGCAGGCCATCGCCGTCACATTCAGCAGCAGCTTGGTGAAGTCCTCGTTGGTCTTCCCCGGATACTTCTGGATGGTGAGCAGATCGCTGGGGAACTTGTCCAGCCGCTCCACCGGCACCGGGCGCAGCGACGGCGCGTCCGGCTCCCCCTCGATCAGGAACAGCGCGTACAGCGAGGACAGGTTCGCCACCTGCCGCAGCTGCTCGGCGGTCAGCTCCGGCGCGCGGAACGTCACGTACGGCACGCCGCCCAGCTCCGCCGCGCCCACCTCCCGCACCACGCCGCCGAGCACCGCCTCGCTGAGCACCAGCAGCTCCGCGCGGGCGAGATCGGCGGCGCCGGCCGCGTACAGACGGTTGTGGGAGGGCAGCAGAAGAAAGCCGTACGTGTTCATCGCGCCGGAGTCTAGCCGCCGCGGGATCAGCCGAATTCCAGCCGGTCCACCCGCACGCCGCCGCCCACCGTCAGCTCCAGGTCCGCCACCCCGGTCAGCGGCTCGGGGAACGCGCCGCGCACCGTCGTGTACGCGTAACGGTCGCCCGTCGAGGGCACCGTCAGCGTCAGCGCCGCCTCGCCGGCCCCCGGGACGCGCAGCGTGAGCGTGCCCTCGCCCGGCTCCTCGCGCGCCACCCGCACCGTCACCGCGGTGACACCCCCGGCCGTACCGGCATCGGCCCCGGCGCCGTCGCCCGCGCCGAAGTCGCAGCGCCGGAACAGCAGCCGCCCCGCACCGTCCGGCGCGGCGGCGGTCACCACGTCCCCGGCCTCCCGGGACAGATCGGCGAGCGCCACACCGGACGCCTCGTCGAAGCCCGCCGCCGCGAGCCCCGCCGTCCGCACCGGACGCGGCGGCACCGGCTCGCCGTCCACCCTCAGCTGGGCCCGCTCCCGGATGTCCCGGCTGGAGGCGCCGAAGTGCAGCTCGTAGCCGCCCGGCTCGACCGTCCACCGCTCGTGCGCCACATCCCAGAAACCCAGCGCCTCCGCCAGCGGCACCTCGAACGTCAGCCGCCGCGCCTCGCCCGGCGCCAGCGCGACCCGGCGGTGGGCGATCAGCGCCCGGTGCGGGCGCGGCACGCTCGGCGCCGTCGCCACCGCGTACAGCTGCACCACCTCGTCACCGGCCACCGTACCGAGGTTGCGCACCGCGACCTCGGCGGTCAGGGTCACCCCGTCGTGCCGCACGGACGCCTCCGCGTACCCGAAGGAGGTGTACGACAGGCCGTGCCCGAACGGGTAGAGCGGCGTGCCGTCGTAGTACAGATACGTCGTGCGCGAGCCGATCAGGTCGTAGTCCAGCAGACCGGGCAGTTCGGCGTCCGCCGCGTACCACGTCTGCGGCAGCCGCCCGGCCGGCGAGACCTCGCCCAGCAGCACCCGCGCCAGGGCGGTGCCCGCCGCCTGCCCGCCGTGCGCCGTCCACAGCAGCGCGGGGAGGGTGGCGTCCGCGGTGTCCACCGCGTACGGGTAGGACGAGGAGATCACCAGCACCGTCCGCTCGTTGGCGGCGTGCGCGGCGCGCCACAGCGCCTCCTGCTGCGGCGGCAGCTCCAGCGAGGGACGGTCCTCGGTCTCCCGGCCGTTCAGATGCGGGTCGTTGCCCGCCACCACGACCACCACATCGGCGTCCGCCGCCGCCCGGGCCACCTCGTCCGCACCCCGGCGGACCGTCTCCACCGTGAACACCGCGCCCTCACCGGCGTCCTCGGCCACGCTCAGCCCGGCTTCGGTCACCGCCACCAGCCGCCCGGTGGCCCGGTGCCGCAGCCCTTGCCCGTCGCCGAGCGGCTCCAGCGTGAAGACCTCCTGGATCACCCAGCCACCGGGCTGCGCCGCGGAGGCCCGCAGCAGCCCGTCCTCGGCGACCGACACGTACAGGCCGTCCGGGGCGCGCAGCGTCAGCACCCCCTCGCCCCAGTCGATCAGATCCAGCACCGACGCCAGGTCCTCGTCCGCCGTCACGGTCAGCGGCGCCAGGTCGGTACGCCCGGCGATCAGCGCCGGGTCCAGCGCCCCCGCCGCCGCGCGGTCCCCGACCTCCACCGCCGGGTCGGCGGCCGGTACCCGCACCCAGGCCCCGCCGGCCGTCCGCAGCCGGATCCCGTCGGTGCCCTCCGCGTAGGTCACCGAGGCCACGCCGGGGTGCTCGCGCAGCCCGGCCAGCGGGCTGACCGCGCGCAGCAGCGTGCCGCTGTACCAGTCGAGCTTGACCTCGTCCGCCAGCAGCCCGACCACCGCGACGCGCAGCCCGGGGGAGAGCGGCAGCAGTCCGTCGTTCTTCAGCAGCACCACCGCCTGCTCGGCGGCCTCCTGCGCGAGCGCGCGGTGTTCGGGCGTGTCGAACGCCGCCTCCGCCGGGAACGGGTCCAGCTCCGGGTCGAAGTCGCCCAGCCGGAACCGCATGTCCAGCAGATGACGTACCGCGGCGTCCACGTCGTCCTGGGTGATCAGTCCGCGCTCCAGCGCGGCGGTCAGCCGGGCCACCGAGGGACCGGAGTCCTCGCCGTGGTCGGTGAAGCTGTCCACCCCGGCGCGCAGCGCGGCGGCCAGGCCCTCCTCGTGGCTGGGGTAGTACGCCTCGGAGCCGGCGATGTTGCTGGGCGCCCCGGCATCCGAGCAGACCACCAGCGGCAGCTCGCTCCAGGTGCGCAACTGCTCGGCCAGCAGCGGCGAGAGATGGTTGGGACGCCCGTTGACCAGGTTGTACGCCGGCATCACCCCGGCCACCGAGCCGGCCCGCACCGGACCGCGGAAGGCGGGCAGCTCGTACTCGTGCAGCACCCGGGCCCGCAGCGAGGTGGACGCGGTGTCCCGGTCGCGCTCGTGGTTGTGCGCCAGCCAGTGCTTGAGCACCGGCGCGGTGCGCCAGTACACCGGATGCTCGCCGCGCAGGCCGCGGGTGTACGCCACGGCGATGGCCGAGGTCAGGTGCGGATCCTCCGCGTACCCCTCCTCGTTGCGGCCCCACAGCGGGTGGCGCAGCAGATTGACGGTGGGGGACCAGACGTTGAGGCCGACCCGGGGGTCACCGGCCCGCATGGCGCGCACCTCGCGGCCCACCGCCTCACCGATCCGCCGCACCAGCTCCGGGTTCCAGGTGGCGCCGAGCCCGACCGCCTGCGGGAAGACCGTGGCCGGTCCCATCCAGGCCACACCGTGCAGCGCCTCCTGGCCGGTGCGGAAGGCGGGGACGCCCAGCCGCTCGACGGCGGGGGCGTACTGATGGAGCATCGCGAGCCGCTCGGCCGGGGTCAGCCGGCCCAGCAGATCGGTGACCCGTTCGGCGACGCTCAGCTGAGGATTGCGGAAAGCCGGCTGATGGGCAGTCACAGGAGATTCCCTCGGGGACGGCGGTTTCGGAGCGGCTCCGGGGCCGATACGGTATCGCCGTAACGGGCGGCTCGACCACGTTCGAAGCGCTTCGATGCTGTGTTTCCGACACGTCTCCTGTCAAGACACGGCTTGGCAACGGCTCGTGAACTCCAAGAAGATACCGGGTCCTCAGGCTGTCGAAATACCGTCGAACTTTCTGCGTACCAGGGCTTGTGCCTCCGCGCGGAGGGGTCTTAATGTCGGCGCCACATCGAAGCGCTTCGACCACCTCGCACCACGGTCGTGTGATGGCACAGAGCCACGAAGGGTTGACGAATGCCTAACTCAAGCTCCGCCCCGAGCCGGAGAAAGTTCCTCGCTTCCACGGCGGTAGCCGCGGCGGCGACGGTGGGAGGCGTGCCGCTGCTGACGGCGTGCGGCTCCGGCGAGAGCGGCGGCGGAGGTGAGGGCCGGTCCTCCGAGGAGGACCTGAAGAGCATACTTCCGACATATCGGCAGTCGGATACGGCGATTGAGCCGGACATTCCGAGCGAGAATGGCTCCAGCCCGGGATACACGACCTTTATTCCCACCGCTGATCTCGGAGTTTCCGTTCCCACGCCCAAGGGGAACGGCGGGACATTCACTGCCATGACGCCGCTGTGGGGCACTCCGCCCAAGGCGGGCAATGAGTACTGGACGGCGATGGACGAGGCCATCGGCGTCAAAATGAACTGGCAGACCCAGGACGGCAACACCTACGGGGAGAAGCTCGGCGCCGTGCTCGCCGGCAACGACATTCCCGACTTGGTGTGTGTTCCCAGCTGGGAACTGAACGGCCAGATCCCGCAGGCCATCTCCAGCCGGTTCGCGGACCTGGGCGAGTATCTCTCCGGGGACAAGGTCCTCGACTACCCCAACCTCGCCGCCATCCCGACCGCCGCCTGGCAGATCTCGGTCTTCGGCGGCGCGCTGCGCGGACTGCCGATGCCGAGCGCGCCCATCGGCGGTGTGGTCCCCTACTACCGGCAGGACATCTTCGAGGAGAACGGCTGGTCCCCGCCGACCGACCCGCAGGGGTTCATCGACTTCGCCAAGGACGTCACCTCGGCGAAGAACCGGGTGTGGGCCTGCGAGGACATGAAGTGGTCCTCCTTCGTCATCCACGGTGTGCTGCCGGAGAAGCCCAACTACTTCGCCATGATCGACGGCAAGCTCGTCAACCGCTACGAGACGGATGCCTTCCTCGAAGCCCTGGAGTGGACCCGCAAGCTGTACGACGCGGGCGTCGTCCACCCCGACGCCGTCGCCGTCCAGGGCGACAGCAAGAACCGCTTCACCGCCGGTGAGTCCCTGATGTTCAACGACGGTGAGGGCACCTGGCACAAGCTGGTCGCCGAGCAGCAGGCCGCCAACCCGGACTTCCGGATGAACGCCTTCGACTTCTTCGGCGCCGACGGCGACCCGGTGCTGTGGCGGGCCAGCGGCGCCTCCTTGTGGACCTTCGTCAACAAGAACCTGAGCCCGGACCGCATCCGCGAGGCCCTGGAGATCGCCAACTTCTGCGCCGCCCCGTACGGCACGATCGAGCAGCGGATGCGCGACTACGGCGTCGAGGGCACGCACTACACGATCGAGGACGGTGTGCAGGTGCGCACCCCGCTGGGCGAGGAGCAGGTCGCACCCGAGACCTACGTCTTCATCTGCTCCCCGGGGTCGTTCGTCGCCTACCCCGACACCCCGCAGATGGTGGAGGACCTGACCAGCTGGCAGAAGCGGATGCTGCCTTTCGCCCAGGAGCCGCTGTTCTACGGCCGCCAGGTGCAGGAGCCGGATCGTTTCGCCAACCTGGCCGACCGCTTCGAGGCGCTGGAGGACGACGTTGTCCGAGGCAACCAGTCCATCAGCGACATGCAGGACGCCGTCGCCGAGTGGCGGCGCAACGGCGGCGACCAGCTCCGCGACTGGTACCAGGAGCTCCTGGACAGCGAGGCGTAGGCCCGGGCCGGCCGGCCCCGCCCGCGCCACCCCCGTAACCCCCTGGGCACCACCTTCACTGCCCCCGACCCGACGACCACTTCCAACCACATAAGCAGGCGGCCACCCGGCCGGGCGCGTCATGCCCGGCCGGGCCGGTCGCGTGAAACAAGGAGAATGCCGTGTCACAGAGCACGGTCCCGCGATCCCCCAAGCGGGAGGGCGGCGGCGGACCGGAGTCCCCGCCACCGAAGCACCGAAAGACCGGCGCCCCGGGCGCCGGCGGCCCCCGCCGCGACGGACCGGCGCGGGCCCGCGGCGGCACCGAGGCCTGGCAGCACCGGCTGCGCCGCGACTATCCGCTGATCCTGATGACGCTGCCGGTCATCGGCCTGCTGGTGGTCTTCGCGTACATCCCGATCGTCGGGAACGTCATCGCGTTCCAGTTCTTCAGCCCCTACGCGGGCGACGGCTTCTTCCAGTCCCTGGCGAACAGCGCCTGGGTCGGGTTCGAGCACTTCCAGACCATGGTGAACGACCGCTACTTCTGGGGCGCGGTCGAGAACACCGTGGTCTTCTCCATGCTCCAGCTGCTGTTCTACTTCCCGGTCCCCATCGCGCTGGCGCTCCTCATCAACAGCATCCTGCACAACAAGGTGCGTGCCTGGGCCCAGGCGGTGCTGTACCTGCCGCACTTCTTCTCCTGGGTGCTGGTGATCACCGTCTTCCAGCAGATCTTCGGCGGCGCCGGTCTGATCGCCCAGGTCATGCGGGACAACGGCTGGAGCGACGGCTTCGACCTGATGACCGACCCGGGCTTCTTCAAGTGGCTGATCACCTTCCAGGTGATCTGGAAGGACGCCGGCTGGGGCATCATCGTCTTCCTGGCGGCGCTGTCCATGGTCAACCAGGAGCTGTACGAGTCCGCCGCCGTCGACGGCGCGAACCGCTGGCGCCGCATCTGGCACATCACCCTGCCCGCGCTGCGGCCGGTGATCGCGCTGCTGCTGGTCCTCCAGGTCGGCAACATGCTCACCGTGGGGATGGAGCAGTTCCTCATCCAGCGCACCGCGGTCGGCGTCGGTGCCTCCGAAGTCCTCGACACCTATGTGTGGGACCGGGGCATCGCCAACCATCAGTTCAGCTACGCGGCAGCCGTCGGCATCGTCAAGGGGATCTTCTCCCTGGCGCTGGTCCTGGCAGCCAACCGGGTCGCCCACGCGATGGGCGAACAGGGGGTGTACAAGAAGCAATGAGTGACGCCAGTGTTCTCGTCGATGACGACGAAGAGACCAAGGGGAAGCGCACCAGGCCGTCATGGGAGGAACCGCCGACTCAGATCGGCCTGGTGGCCAAGGGAGTCATCCTCACCATCGCCCTGCTCGCCATCCTGTTCCCCCTGTGGATCGTGGTCGCCACCAGCCTGTCCGATGCAGAAACGATTGCCCGCACCGGTGGCCTGGTAATCTTCCCGGACGGTTTCAGCCTGGACGCGTACCGTGAACTGCTCAGCGGCGGCCAGGTGGCCAACGCCATGTGGATCTCGGTGTGCATCACCGTCATCGGCACGGTGTTCTCCATGACCACCTCGGTGCTCGCGGCGTACGGCCTCTCCCGGATGAACTCGCTGTGGCACCGGCCGCTGCTGATGACCCTGCTGCTGACGATGTTCTTCGGCGGCGCCGGACTCATCCCCTCGTACCTGCTCATCCAGACCCTGGGCCTGATGAACACGTACGCGGCGATCATCCTGCCGATGGCGGTCAACGTCTTCAACATCCTGGTGCTGCGCGCGTTCTTCATGAACATCGGCACCGAACTGATCGACAGCGCCCGCATCGACGGCGCCGGCGAGTTCCGCATCCTGTGGCAGATCGTGCTGCCGCTGTCGCGCGCCGTCCTGGCCGTGATCGCGCTGTTCTACGCGGTCGGCTACTGGGGCAACTACTTCGCCGCGTTCATCTACATCACCGAACAGGAGAAGCTGCCTCTGCAGAATGTCCTGCAGCAGATCGTGGTCCGCGGGGAGCGTCCCATGGGGATGTCGGCGGCCATCGGCACCGGCCAGATCCCGAGCATCGCGGTGCAGACCGCCGTGATGGTGCTGGCGCTGATCCCGGTCGCGGTGCTGTCCCCGTTCGTCCAGAAGCACTTCAAGAAGGGCATGCTCATCGGCGCCGTCAAGGGCTGAGCCCGAGGCACGGCGAGGACCGGGCATTTTTTTTGTGTCGTGAGGAGAATCGATTCGATGGCAGGACTGAACGACGCCACCCGTGGCCGGCTGCTGTTCGGGGGCGACTACAACCCCGAGCAGTGGACGCCCGAGATCTGGCGTGAGGACATCCGGTTGATGAAGGAGGCCGGTGTCAATCTCGCCACCGTCGGCGTGTTCTCCTGGGCGACACTGGAGCCCCGCCCGGGGGCGCGGAACTACGGATGGCTGGACGAGGTCCTCGACCTCCTCCACGACGCCCGCATCGGCGTCGCCCTGGCCACACCCACCGCGTCCCCGCCCCCGTGGCTGGGCGCCCGGCACCCCGAGACGCTGCCGCGCGACGAGACGGGCGCCACCGTCTGGTACGGCTCGCGCAACCAGTTCTGCGCCTCCTCGCCTGTCTACCGCGAGTACGCGCAGCGCATCACCACCGACCTCGCCCGCCGCTACGGCCACCACCCGGCCCTGCGCGTGTGGCACATCAACAACGAGTACTGCACCTCCTGCTGGTGCGACGAGAGCGCCCGGCACTTCCGCCGCTGGCTGCGCGAGCGCTACGGCACCCTGGACGCGCTCAACGACGCCTGGGGCACCGCCTTCTGGAGCCAGCGCTACGACTCCTGGGAAGAACTGATCCCGCCGCGCCGCGCCCAGTACCTCATCAACCCCGCACAGCGGCTGGACTTCCACCGCTTCACCAGCGACGCGCTGCTGGAGTGCTTCACCGCCGAGCGCGACATCGTCGCCGCCCACAGCCCGCCCGGTGTGCCGGTCACCACCAACTTCATGCCGCTGTTCAGCGGCCTCGACGGCTGGCGCTGGGCCGAGGAGGAGGACGTCGTCTCGGTCGACATCTACCCCGACCCGGCCGCCGACCGCGCCGACCCGGCCGGGCCCGCGCACGGCGCCCTGGTGGCCGACCTCACCCGCTCCCAGGCCCGCGGCCCGTGGATGCTGATGGAACAGGCCGCCTCCGCCGTCAACTTCCGCCCCGTCAACAAGCCCAAGGGCGAGGGGCTGATGCGGCTGTGGTCGCTCCAGTCGGTGGCGCGCGGCGCCGACGCCGTGTGCTTCTTCCAGTGGCGGGCCTCCCGGCAGGGCAGCGAGAAGTTCCACTCCGCGATGCTGCCGCACGCCGGCGAGACCTCCCGCGCCTTCCGCCGCATCCGCGACCTGGGCGCCGAACTCGGCCTGCTCTCCGGCGTCACCGGCACGGCGGTCCCCGCCGAGATCGCCGTCCTGCACGACTGGTCCGCGTGGTGGGCCTCAGGCCAGCCGGGACGCCCCTCCGCCGCGGTGGAGTACCCGGCGCTCCTCGCCGCCTGGCACCACGCCCTGTGGGCACAGAACCTCACCGCCGACCTCGCCCACCCCGAGGCCGACCTCAGCCGCTACAAACTGGTCGTCATCCCGCAGCTCTACCTGCTCTCGGACGCCGCCCTGGACCGGCTCGCCGCCTATGTGCGCGGCGGCGGCCACCTGGTGTGCGGCTTCTTCACCGGCGTCGCCGACCCCGACGACCGCGTCCGGGAGGGCGGCACCGACGCCCGGCTGCGGGACATTCTCGGCCTGGCCGCCGTCGAGGAGTGGTGGCCGCTGGAGGCGGGGGAGACCGTCGCACTCGACGACGGCAGCACCGGGAGCCTGTGGAGCGAGGACCTCACCGTCGCGGACGCCACCGTGACCGCCTCGTACGCCGCGGGCGAACTGGCCGGCCGCCCCGCGCTCACCCGGCACACCTACGGCGCCGGCACCGCCCGCTACGTCTCCACGCTGCCCGAACCCGCCGCGCTGCGCGCGCTGCTCGCCGAGGCCGCCGCCGCGGCCGGCGCCGAGCCCGCGCTGCGCGGCGCCCCGGAGGGGATCGAGGCCGTCCGCCGCGGCGGGCTGCTCTTCCTCCTCAACCACACACGTGACCAGATCGCCGTGCCGCTGGACGCACCGCACACCGATCTGCTCACCGGCCGCACCCACCCGGCCGAGGTCGTTCTGGACCGGTGCGGGGTGGCCGTACTGTCCGCATCCCCCACCTC
>NZ_JBHWJL010000107.1:2360-16273 GCF_042731495.1 Streptomyces sp. NPDC059853 | reverse complement strand
CGCCGGGCCCGGGCAGCGGGCCGTCCGGGGTGGTGACGCGCAGCGGCATCCGGGCCACGGCGTGGCGCACCAGCCGTTCGGCGAGGGCGGTGCGCGGCCGGGAGGCGGCCGGGACGGTGGCGACGTCCGCCCAGCGTCCCGGGTCGGCCGGGAAGGGGCGGGGCGGGCTGATCTCACGCATGGTCCTCTGTTTCGCGGAGGCGGGGGCGGATGACGGGAGGGGTTCGGTGGCGGGTGGGGAGGGCGGGCCGCCCGGCGGCTCGTGACGGCGCACCGGCAGCCCGCGCAGGTACAGCGCGATGCCGTGGGCGCGGATGGCGGCCGAGACGGCGAGGGTGGACAGGGGGTGCCGGGCGGCGGCGCGGAGCAGCGGGAGCGGGCCGGCGGGTTGCCGGGTGCCGGTGACGGCGGCGGTGAAGGGCCGCTGCCCCGGCTGCTCCAGGGTGACCGTGAGCCGCAGCCGTTCACCGGGGACCGGGAGCCGCATCCGGTAGCCGCCGGCGACCGGGAAGAACGGCGAGACGGGGAAGTCCTTGGCGGTGCGCGCCGCGCCGGTGGCGTCGGGGCTCAGCAGGTACACGTGCCGCTGCCCGTAGGTGTTGTGCACCTCGGCGACGACGCAGCCCAGGGAGCCGTCGCGGTGGTGGCACCAGTAGAGGGTCAGCGGGTTGAAGACGTGCCCCAGGACCCGGGCGTGGGTGAGCATCAGGACCGGCCCGTCGGGCGGGGTCTCCATCCGGGATGCCAGGAAGCGCTCCACTCCCGCGGCGAGCGTCGGTGCCCCGCCGTCGAAGTGGTCGCGCGGGTCGAACCGGGCCAGTGGGCGCAGGGCGCGCGGCAGCCGGGGCGGGGCGGCCGGGTCGATCAGCCACAGATAGGTGCGGTGGCGCACCCGGTGCCGCCGTGGTGAGCGGCGCAGGTGGGTGATCTCGCAGCGGTAGAGGGCGGGCGGGCCCGTACCGGCTGGCCGCCCGGGCGGGTTCACCAGTCCACCCCCAGCGCGGCGGCGGCCTGGACGCCGGAGCGGCAGCCGTCCTCGTGGAAGCCCCAGCCGTGGTAGGCGCCGGCGTACGCGGTGACGGGGCCGCTGAGCGCGGGCAGGCGCAGCTGGGCGGCGACGGACTCGGTGGTGTAGACGGGGTGTTCGTACACCATGCCGGCGATGACGCGGTCGGGGTCGACGCGGTCACCGGCGTTCAGGGAGACCAGGTAGCGGTCCTCACCGGGCCCCTGCGGCAGCCGCTGGAGCCGGGTCATGTCGTAGCTGACCTGGACCTGGCCGGGCTGGGCCCGGCAGGACGGCAGCCAGTAGTTCCAGGAGGCGGCGGCCGAGCGGGCGCGGGGCAGCAGCGTGTCGTCGGTGTGGAGCAGGGTGACGTTGCGCGAGTAGCCGAAGGCGCCCAGCACCTCGCGCTCGGCGTCGCTGGGGTCGGCCAGCAGCCGCAGCGCCTGGTCGGCGTGGGTGGCGACGACGACGGCGTCGAAGGAGTGGACGGCGCCGTCGTCGGTGGTGATCTCCACGCCGTCCGCGGTGCGGCGCACGGTGCGGACGGGGGTGTCGGTGCGGACGGCGGGGAGTTGCTTCACCAGCCGTTCCACGTAACCGCGCGACCCCCCGCGGACGGTGCGCCACACGGGTGAGCCGGTGACGGAGAGCAGCCCGTGGTGGTCGAGGAACTGGAAGAGGTACCGCGCCGGGTAGCGCAGCGCGGTGGCGGGGGCGCAGGACCACACGGCGGACACCAGGGGTGTCATGAAGTGGCCGGTGAAGTAGCGGGAGAACCGCCCCCGGGCGAGGAACTCGCCGAGGGTCTGCCGGTCGCCGCCACTGGAGCGCAGGGCGGCGTGCGCCCTGCGGTGGAACCGGGGCACCTCGGCGAACATCCGCAGGGCGGCCGGGCGCAGCGCGGTGGCGGGGCGGGCGAACAGTCCGCGCGGGCCGCGCGCTCCCGCGTACTCCAGGCCGCAGCCGTCGCACCGCACGGACAGGCTCATCTCGGCCTCCTGGGTGCTGACGCCCAGGTCGCGGAAGAGCCGCAGCAGTTGGGGGTAGGTGCGGTCGTTGTGGACGATGAACCCGGAGTCCACGGCGTGGACGCGGCCGGCTCCGGCGACGTCGTGGGTGTGGGCGTGCCCGCCGAGCCTGCCGTCCGCCTCGAAGAGCGTCACCTCGTCCCGTCTGCTGAGGATGTGGGCGGCGGTGAGTCCGGAGATCCCCGCTCCCACCACCGCGGTACGGCGTGCCGCACCCGTCATGTCGCGCCCTCCTGTCGTCTCTTCCGAGCAGTTTTCGGGAAGTCTTCGGAGCCGCTGCCGACCTGGATGGGTGGCGATCACGGGTTCACCCGGTGGGGGGAGCCGGGAAGTTTTTCCGCCGCGGACCCATCCGTCCCGGGCCCGGTGGCGAATACGGGATGTGAGCAACGAGCGGACAGCGAAGGGGCCGACGCGCCCCGCCCGGCCGCGGAGCGGCCTCCCGTCGGCCGCGGCGGGTGCCGTGGCAGGGCTTCTGGCTGCTTTCACCTCGCTGGCGGTGGCCGAACTGGCCGCCTCCGGGGTGCGGGAGGAGGCCCGGCCGGTGAACGCGGTGGGCGGGGCGGTCATCGACCGGACCCCGGCCGCCGTGAAGGACTGGGCGATCGAGACCTTCGGCACCCACGACAAGCTGGTGCTCCGGCTGGGCATCCTGGGGCTGCTGGGGCTGTTCGCCGTCGCGGTGGGCGTGCTGGGGGCGCGGCTGCGCCGCTCCGGGGCACTCGCCGTGCTGGGCTTCGGGCTGTTCGGCGCCCTGGTGGCGGCCGGCCGGCCCGAAGGAACCGCGAGCGACGCCGTGCCTTCCCTGACGGGAGCGGTGGCGGGCGCCGCGGTGCTGTACGTCCTGACCGGGCCGGGGCTGCGGATGGCCCCGGCGCGGACGGGACCGGGAGAGCGGGAGGGCCGGGGCGACGACGCGGAGCGGCCGGGTTCCGGGGCCGCCCGGACGATGAGCGGCCCGGAGAGGCGGCGGTTCGTCGTGGCGGCGAGCGCGGTGGCCGCGGCCTCGGCCGGCGCCGGGCTCCTCGGGCGGCGGCTGAACGCGTCGGGACGTGCGAGGGCGGCGGCCTCGCGCGCCGCCCTGGGCCTTCCCGCTCCTTCCTCGGCGGCCGGCGCGGTACCGGCCGGCGCCGAACTCGACGTTCCGGGGCTCGGACCGCTCATCACGCCGAACCGCGACTTCTACCGCATCGACACCGCGCTGACCGTCCCGCGGATCGACGCGCGGAGCTGGCGGCTGCGGGTGCACGGCCTGGGAGTCACCAGGCCGCTGGAGCTGAGCTTCGACCAGTTGCTGGAACGCGAGCTGATCGAGCGCCGCATCACCCTCACCTGCGTCTCCAACCCGGTCGGCGGGCGGTACACGGGGAACGCCGCCTGGATCGGGGTGCGGCTGGACGAGGTCCTGGCGGAGGCCGGGGTCCGGCCGCCCTCCCGGGGCGGCCCGGCCGACCAGCTGATCGCCCGTTCGGTGGAGGGCATGACGCTGGGCTCCCCGGTGGAGACCGTCATGGACGGCCGGGACGCGCTGCTGGCGGTCGGTATGAACGGCGAACCGCTGCCGTTCGACCACGGTTTCCCGGTGCGGATGGTGGTTCCGGGTCTGTACGGCTACGTATCGGCGTGCAAGTGGCTGACCGAGCTGGAGCTGACCACCTTCGACCGCTACGACGCCTATTGGGTGGAGCGCGGCTGGGCGGCCCGGGGACCGGTGAAGACCCAGTCCCGCATCGACACCCCGCGGGGCCTCGCCGAGCTGAGCGCCGGTCCCGTACCGGTCGCGGGCGTCGCCTGGGCACAGCACACCGGGATCGACCGGGTGGAGGTGCGGGTCGACGACGGTCCGTGGACGCCGGCCGAACTGGCCGAGGAGGACGGCGTGGACGTGTGGCGGCAGTGGGTGTGGAGGTGGGACGCCACCCCGGGGCGGCACACGCTCCGGGTCCGGGCCACCGACCGTTCCGGTGCGACGCAGACCGCCGACCGGGTGGACGTCGTCCCCGACGGCGCGACCGGCCGCCACGCGGTGGTGGTCACCGTGAGCTGACCCCGGCGCCGCCGAGCCGGCGCCCCGTCCCGCCCGGAAGATCCGTACCCGACTCCCCCGCGCACCGTCGCGGACCGACCGTCACCGATCAGGAGTACTTCTCATGCGCATCAACCGAATCCGCCGCGCCGCCGTCGCCGTCACCGCCGCCGCCGTGCTGCCGCTGAGCCTGGCCGCCTGCTCCTCCGACGACAGCGTCTCGGAGGACACCGGGTCCTCCGCCGGTGGCGGCATGACGGACGGCGGCATGACCGGCGACGACATGACCGGCGACGACATGACGGAGGAGGACATGGCCGGTGCCGCCCAGCCGTTCGGCCCGGCCTGCGCGGCCACCCCCGCCGAGGGCCCGGGCAGCTTCGACGGCATGGCGCTGGACCCGGTGGCCACCGCGGCGGGCAACAACGAGGCGCTGACCACGCTGGTCGGCGCGGTGGAGGCGGCCGGGCTGGTGGACACCCTGAACGATGCCCAGGACATCACCGTCTTCGCGCCCGTCGACGACGCCTTCGCCGCCCTCCCCGAGGAGGACCTGAACGCGGTGCTGGCGGACGAGGACCTGCTGACCGGTGTGCTGACCTACCACGTGGTGGGCGAGCGGATCACGCCCGGGCAGCTGGCGGACGGCACGTTCGAGACGCTCCAGGGCGGCACCGTCACCACCGCCGGATCGGGTGAGTCGTTCACCGTCAACGGCGAGGCCGCCGTGGTCTGCGGCAATGTGCAGACCGCCAACGCCACCGTCTATCTCATCGACACCGTGCTGATGCCGTGATCGGCGTCAGCCGCTGACGCCGTGGCCCGCCGCGATCTCCTCGATCCGGCGGGCCAGTTGCGCGTCCAGCTCGGTGATCTTCCCGCCCACGGAGTGGGTGTTGAGGGCGACGCCGAGCCGGTTGTAGACCAGGGTCAGCTCGGCGTGGTGGTTCAGTTCCTCCTGGGCGACCGAGATGTGCACCAGCAGGGCGACGGCCGCCGGGTGTCCCGGCAGGGAGTACGACCGCACCAGGTGGTCGTCCTCGGCCCGCCAGCCGGGCAGCCCGCTCAGGGTCTCGGCGATCTCCAGGTCGGTCAGCGGCTGCGGCGCCATCGGCGCGCTCCCTTCACACGGTTCGGAACCACGGCGCGGGCCACCCTATGCCTTCGGGTGCGGATCTCCACGGGGCCACGCCCCCGCTCCCCGTCAGTCGGGCTGCTGCTCCATGTGCGCGAGGACGCGATCGGAGATCCGGGCGAGCGCGGCGAGATCCTCCCGGGTGAGGGCGTCGGTGAACAGCCGGCGGACGTGCTCGACGTGCATGGGCGCGGCCTCCTCGATGGCCCGGTGGCCGGCCGGGGTGGCGACGACGAACGCGCCGCGCCCGTCGTCGGGGCACTCCTCCTTCGCCACCAGTCCGCGCTTGGCCATCCGTCTGATCTGGTGGGACATCCGGCTCTTCTCCCACTCCACCACCTTGGCCAGGTCCATGAAGCGCATCCGCCCGCCCTCGTTCCCGGTGAGCTTGACCAGCACGATGTAGTCGGAGGCGGACATGCCGGAGTCGTCCTGGAGCCGGCGGGAGAGTCTGCCGATGAGCTTCTCCTGCATGCGGATGAAGCTGTCCCAGGCGGCCTTCTCCTCCGAGGTCAGCCAGCGAGGCGTTGCGTTCATGGGGGGAGCGTAACGAGAGCGCGGAGCGCCCATCCATCCCGGCGGCGGGGCCGGTTGCGCCGATGCCCCGCGCGACGGCCGGGCCGGAGGGGTGCGAGGACCTCCGCCCGTGACCGGCAACGCGGCACCCCGAGGGGCTAGTTGACGCATCAACTAGCGTGCCCCTAATGTGGTTGACGCGTCAACCACATGACGCGGGGGCCGTCACCGGACGTCCGGCACACGGCTTCCGGCAGACACCGAGACCTCGGTGCGCCCCGAGCCCACGGACGCGAAAGCACCGGAGAGGGAACCCATGAGCACCGGAAACAAGACCGGACTCGACGCGCTGCTGACCCCCGGGGAGAGCGTGCTGGTCCTGATCGACCACCAGCCGTTCCAGTTCGCCAACCTGAACAGCCACGAACCGACGATGATCGTCAACAATGTCGTCGGGCTCGCCAAGGCGGCCAAGGCGTACGACGTCCAGACCATCCTGACGACGGTCCTGGAGGAACGCGGCGGCCTGATCCTCCAGGGCCTGCAGGACGTGTTCCCGGAGCAGCGGCCGATCAACAGGACGCTCATCAACACCTGGGAGGACGCCCGCGTCGTGGACGCCGTCAAGGCGACCGGACGCAAGAAGCTGATCATCGCCGGTCTCTGGACGGACATCTGTGTGGCGATGCCGGCCATCCAGGCGGCGGGCGAGGGCTTCGACGTCTTCGTCGTGACCGACGCCTCGGGCAGCAGCTCCCCCGAGGCCCACGACATGGCCGTGCGGCGCATGGTCCAGGCGGGCATCGTCCCGGTCACCTGGCTGGCGGTGATGAGCGAGTGGCAGCGCGACTGGGCCCGCGAGACGACCCTGCCGGGCGCCACCCAGGTCATGCTGGAGCACGCCGGAGCCACCGGAGTCGCCTTCGCCTGGGAGACGCAGCACCTCGCCGGGCAGGGCCGGACCGGCGCCTGACCCACCGCCGGGCGGCACCCCTGCGAACGGTGCCGCCCGGCACCGGCGGCGCTCGCGGAAGGGCGCCGGCGATCCGGCCCCGGCCGAGGCCGGGAAAGCGCCCGGCCCGGCGGCCCGGCCACCGGCGTGGGTCGTTTGCGGCGCCCCCGGTGATGCGTTGACTGAACCGGACCGGCGGAGGAAGCCCCCGCCGGAAACCCTACGGAGGACACATGGCAGTGGATGTGCGGGACGTTCCGGAAGCCAAGCGGTACGAGGCCCGGGTCGACGGGGAGTCCAAGGTCGCGGGCGTCGCGGAGTACCACAGGACGAAGGAACTCATCGCCTTCGTCCACACCGAGGTCCTGCCCGAGTACGAGGGCAGAGGGGTCGGGTCGGCCCTGGCCCGCGCCTCCCTCGACGAGGCGCGCGCCGCGAACCTGCGGGTGCTGGCCACCTGCCCGTTCTACGCGGGATGGATCGCCCGGCACCCCGCGTACCAGGACCTCCTGTACCAGTCCCGCGGGGACGTCACCGACTGAAGCAGCCGGGCACGACCACGACGGAGGCCGGAATGAGCAACGGAACAGGGAAGAAGTCCTACGAGGGCCGGTCGATCACCGTGACCTTCGAGGCGGCGCGCTGCCAACACGCCGCCGCCTGCGTCCACGGCCTGCCGGAGGTCTTCGACACCGCCCGGCGCCCGTGGATCAGGCCCGACGCGGCCGAGGCCGAGCGCCTGGCCGAGGTGGTGCGGCGCTGCCCCTCGGGCGCGTTGCAGTACGAACGCACCGGCGACGCACCCCGGAGCACGGACCACCACCCGTAGAGCACACCGGTCGCCCCGGTCGCCCCGGTCACGGGACCGACGGGGCGTCCGCGCGCCCGCCCACCCCCGCCGACTCGCCCAGCCAGCGGCGCAGCACGCGGTGCACCTCCTCGGCACCCACCGGCTCACCGCCGCCGGGCAGCGGCTCGGACAGGGCGTGCGGGGAGAGCAGGAACGCCTGGCTCTGCTCACCGCCCAGGCCGCCGTGCGAGCCGACCTGGTCCTCGAAGGCGTGGACGGCGCCGGTCGCGGGATGCAGCGCCGAGTTGATCATCAGATCGGCGGTGTGCGGGAACCGGTCGGTGCGCAGCACTGCCTCCACCGCGCCCGGCCCGAACGGCGCCAGCGGGTCGGGGCCGATGATCTCCCCGCGCGCCAGCCGGTGTTCGCCGCCGCCCGGGCCCAGCACCACCGGCCCGTACCGCTGGTCGCGCACCAGCACGAAGCCGATGCCCGGGTGCTCGGCCAGGGTGGACAGCAGCGCCGGATAGCGCGCGGCGATGTCCGCGCGGGTGGCCCGGCCGGGGATCTCCGGGAACGACACCAGGCCGAGGTTGCCCGAGGCCAGCACCACCGGCGCCGGGCGCGGCGCGTCCGGGTCCTGCGGCGGCTCCGCCGGCTCCTCGGGGCGGTGCAGCGCCGAACGGGCCACCGCCCGCGCCTCGGCGCCGGTCTCCGCCCGCTTCTCGCGCGTTTTGCGCCGGGCCCGGCGCGGCTCGCCCGCCAGCGGCCGGCCGCAGCCGATCCGTACCAGCTCCTCCAGCGAGTGCCCGTACGCGCTCTCGAACGGCTCGCCGTGGCTCTGCCCGTGGTCGGACAGCAGCACCAGATGGTACGGGCGCGGGGCGTACGCGATGGCCTGCCGGATCGTGGCCACGCACCGGTCCAGCCGCCGCAGCACCTGCCGCACGTCCGGCGAACGCGGCCCCGAGTGGTGCGCCACCTCGTCGTAGGCGACCAGGTCGGCGTAGACGGCGGTGCGCCCGGTCAGGATGTCGCCGACCACGGAGGCGGTGACCACGTCGCGCTCCACGACGGTGGCGAACGCCCGGATCAGCGGGTAGAGCCCGCCCCGCCCCACCCGGGGCCCGGTCGGGCGCAGCCGGGCGCGCAGCGACTGACCGATCTCGCGCACCAGTTCGGCGGCGAAGGACAGTACGGTACGGGCGGCGTGCGCGGGGTCGGAGAAGTACGCGAAGTATCCGGCGCGGGAGCGCTCGCCCTTGCCGCGCCGGGCGGCGATGGACACCACCAGCGCGGCCTGCCCGGCGCCGCCGGTGAACAGATTGCCCCGGCTCGCGCCGTCCTGTGCCAGCAGCCCGGGGTCGCCGGTCCTGGCGGCGGCGCGGCGCTGGAGTTCGGCGGCGCCGGAGGGGCGGTTGCTGACCACGACCACGCCGCGTTCCTTCTCGTACCAGCGGAAGGCGGGCACGTCCTCGTTGCTGCCGTGCAGGATCCCCAGCTGGGAGGCGCCGGTCTGGCTCGACCAGTCGGTGCGCCAGCGGGTGAGCCGGTGGCTGGTGCCGCACAGGGCGGCGACCGTCGGCATCAGGGGGCGCTCGCCCGCGATCGCCTCGCGCAGCAGCGGGTAGCCGATGCCGTCGAGCTGGAGGAAGACGGTCCCGGCGGGCCGTGGACCGGCCGGTTCCCGTTCTTCGCCGGACTCCTGTCCCCGGCGCCGGCCGCCGGGCGGCCGGTCGCCCCACGGTGCCATGCGGCGCAGCCGGCGGCGCTGGGCGCCCTGGTCGCGGACGGCGAGCCAGGTGCTGGTGGCGGAGGAGGTCAGCGACATGGCGGCGGCCACGACGACGGCGGTCTGCGGGCTGGCCTCGCCGCGCCCGTAGGGGATGAGGCTGAGCGCGAAGAGCAGCAGCGACCCGTTCAGCAGGAACACCAGGGAGGCGAGGGCGAGGGCGGGCACCAGCAGCAGGGCGCGGACGAGCCACGGCCACACCAGGGCGGACAGCAGGCCGAAGGCCCCGGCGCCGAGGAAGGCGGTGGCGCCGACCCGGGTGAAGCTGTCGCCGTGCGCGGACTGGAGCCGGAAATCGGGCAGGACGAGGGCGAGCACCACCATGGTGGCGGCGCTCACGGCCCATACCGCGAGCACGCGCAGCACCGCCGCGCCCCCGCTCCGCACCCCTGCCACCGCCCGGCCCTCCCGTCGCTCGTGCCGCCCGTGCCGCTTCCGTCCCGTCCATCCTGCCCGGACCGCGCGGGCGCACGGGGCGGACGTCACCGGGCAAACACACGTAGGCTTCCGGTATCGGAACGACGTACGGGCGGGTGGGAGGAGTTCCTGGTGCCGGTGGACATCACCTGGTGGGGCCATGCCACCGCCACCGTCCGGGATTCCGGGGTCGCGGTGCTGACCGATCCGCTGATCACCCGGCGCTGCGCCCATCTGTGGCGGCGGCGCGGGGCGGTGCCGCCCCCGGCGGCGCTGAGCGCGGACGTGGTGGTGGTGTCGCACCTGCACTCCGATCATCTGCATCTGCGGTCGCTGGCGCGGCTGGCGCCCGGCACCCCGCTGGTGCTGCCGCGCGGTGCGGTGCGGGCGGTCCCGGGGCTGCGGCGGCTGGCGGCGCGGCTGCCGGTGTACGAGCTGACGCCCGGGGAGTCGCTGCCCTTCGGACCGGTGACGATCCGGGCGGTGCCGGCGGCGCACGACGGGCGGCGGCTGCCGGTGGGGCCGCGCCGGGTGTCCGCGCTCGGCTATGTGATCGAGGGCGCCTCGCGCACGTACTACGCGGGCGACACCGGCCTGTTCGACGGCATGGCGCGCGAGACGGGCCCGGTGGACACCGCGCTGCTGCCGGTGGGCGGCTGGGGGCCGGGGCTGGGGCACGGCCATCTGAACGCGGAGCGTGCGGCGCGGGCGCTGACCCGGCTGCGGCCCGCGCACGCGGTGCCGGTGCACTACGGCACGTACTGGCCGCTGGGGTTCGCGGCGGTGCGGCCGCACGAGTTCCACGCGCCGGGGGACGAGTTCGTCCGGCACGCGGCGCGGCTGGCGCCGGGGGTACGGGTGCACCGGCTGGAGCACGGGGAACGGGTACGGGTGCCGGTGGGGCCGGCGGTCCGGGAGTGACCCCGGGCGCGCTGCGGTCGCTGCCGCAGCTGGCGCCCGTGGTACCGCTGGCGGCCGAGCACAGCGAGCAGGCGTCGGTCGGGTTGCCGTCGCTGTTCCTGCTGGTGCTGGTGGGGTCGCTGGTGCCGGTGATACCGACGGGCGCGCTGGTCAGTTCGGCGGGTGTGGTGGCGTTCCACCACGGCGATCCGGTGGTCTTCACGGCGCTGGTGTTCGCGACGGCGTCCCTGGCGGCGTTCGGCGGGGATCTGCTGCTGTTCGTGCTGGGCCGGGGCGGTACGCGCTGGCTGCGGCGGCTGCGCGAGCAGAGCGCGCCGGGCGCGGTGCGGCGCGCCCAGCGGCAGCTGGCGGAGCGGGGGACGGTGGTGCTGGTGGTGTCCCGGCTGCTGCCCGGGGGCCGGATCCCGGTGATGCTGGCGGCGCTGCTGACCCGGATGCCGGTGGCGGCGTACGCGCGCGGCTGTTTCCCGGCGGCGCTGGCGTGGGCGGCGACGTACCAGCTGATCGGGCTGCTGGGCGGGGCGCTGTTCCCGCATCCGTGGCAGGGGGTGCTGGCGGCGGTGGTGCTGGCGCTGCTGTTCGCGGCGGCCCCGCAGCTGTGGCGGCGGGGGGCGGCGCGGGGCGGCTGACGCCCGCGCCCCGGCAGCGGTGCGGGGCGGGTGTCTCAGGAGGGGACCCCGGTGCGGAGGCCGTCGGCGAACAGGATGCGCAGCCGCATCGCGCCCTCCCGGATCTCGCGGGCGCGGGTGTACTCGGGCGAGTCGTACCAGGCCCGGACGCGCTCCATGTCGGGGAACTCGATGACGACCAGGCGGGCGGAGTCCCAGGTCCCCTCGACCGGTACCGGTGTCGGCCCGGCCACCAGGTACCGGCCGCCGTAGCGGCCGATGGACGGGATGGCCACCTCGCTGTAGGCGAGGGCGGCCTGCTCGTCGTCCAGGCTCTCGACGTCGACGACCACATAGGCGGGCATGCGCACTCCTCTTCACCGGCTACTGAGTACACGGCGTGTACTTTTTCCTCGCTGAGGATGAACGCAACGCTGTAACCTGTCAAGGTGACCGAGCAGACGAGGACCATGACCCGCAGGGAGCGGCTGCGTGCCGAGACGACCCGGGAGATCACGGCGATCGCCCTGGCCCAGATGGCCGCGGACGGCCCCGGAGCGATCTCCCTGCGCGGGATCGCCCGGGAGATGGGGATGACGCCCCGCGCCATCTACAGCTACTTCGCCACCCGCGACGATCTGATCACCGCGCTGACCGGCGGCATCGCGACCGATCTGGCCGACACCCTGGAGGCCGCCCGCGACGCGCTGCCATCGGCCGACACCGGGGGCCGGCTGCTCGCCTGGGCACTGGCCACCCGGGCGTGGGCCCTGGCCAACCCCCAGGGTTTCCGCCTCTTCTACGGGGACCCGGTGCCCGGCTACCGGCCGCCGGAGGACGGCCCGGTGGAGCGCGCCTCGCGCCGGATCTGCGGCGGCCTCACCCGGCTGGTCGCCGACGCCTGGCCGGCGGCGGTCCGCCACCAGCCGGCGAGCGTGAGCTGGTCGGACTTCCCCCCGGCGTTCCTCGCCAGGCTCCAGGACGACGACGGCGCCGAGATCCCGCCCGCCGCGGCCGCACTCGCGCTGCGGGTGTGGGGCCGGATGCACGGTCTGGTCACCCTGGAGCTCCACGGCCACCTCGGCGCGGTCGTCCACGATCCGGCCGCCCTGTACCGCGCGGACATGCTCGACCTGATCGCCTCCCTGGGCCTGACCCCACCGGAATGACCGTCCGCCGCGACGGCGCCCGGCCCCTCCCCTGACACCCCGCCCGGACAGCGCCGACCGGGCCCTCCCCGGACGGGCCGCCCCCGCCCACCGCACCGGCCCATGGACGAGCCGCCCGGCGGAACACCGCCCCCGCTAGAACCCGCGCGCCTCGCGGGCCCCCTTCTCCAGGACGCGGGACGCGCCCACCGGCAGGTCCCACAGGTCCTGGCGGGGCAGTCCGGCCGCGCCCCAGGCGGCGCGGACGCGGTCCAGCGGCTCCAGCGGCGGCTCCGAGGAGAGCAGGAACGTGCCCCAGTGCATGGGCGCCATCCGGGTGGCCCCCACGTCCTGGAAGGCGGCGACCGCCTCCTCCGGGTCGGTGTGCACCGGCTGCTGGAGGCGGCGCGGCGCGTACGCCCCGATCGGCAGCAGCGCCAGGTCGATCCCCGGGTAGCGGGCGCCGATCTCCGCGAACCAGTGGCCGTAACCGGTGTCCCCCGCGAAGTACACCCGCCGCCCGGAGCGCGCGGTGAGCACCCAGCCGCCCCACAGCGTGCGGCAGGTGTCGTACAGGCCGCGCCGCGACCAGTGGTGGGCGGGCACGAAGTCGAACCGGACGGCGGCGGCCCGGCCGCCGGGCGCGGGCAGTTCGGCGGCCTCCCACCAGTCGAGTTCGGTGACCCGGATGAAGCCGCGCCGGCGGCACCAGGAGGCCAGTCCCGCCGGTACGAACAGCGGGGTGGCGCGCGGCAGCCGCTTGAGGGTGGGCGCGTCGAGATGGTCGTAGTGGTTGTGCGAGATGACGACCGCGTCGACCGGCGGCAGATCGTCCCAGGCCACGCCCGGCGGGGTGACCCGGGCCGGGGTGCCGAGGATCTTGCGCGACCACACGGGGTCGGTGAGCACGGTGAGGCCGCCGATGCGGATCACCCAGCTCGCGTGCCCCGCCCAGGTGACGGCCAGCGCGCCGGGCTCGGTCTCGGGCAGCGGGGCGGGCGCGAACGGCAGCTCGCCGCCGCTCCGCAGCGCCTCCTGTTCCGGCCGCAGCCCGCCCATCTCGCGGGCGGCGAGCAGCAGGGCGGTCAGCCCGGGGCGGGGGCTGGTCAGCCGGTCCACGAAGCTGCGCGGCCAGCTGCGGCGCTCGCCCAGCGGACGCGGGGAGTGCTGGACGGGCGCGTGCGGTTCGGTCATACGGGGCCTCCCGGGTGCTGTTCCCATCCACGGCGAGGTGGCGCGGCACGGCAATCCCGGTGGTCCGTCACGGTGACGCCCGGAGCAGCCCGTCCGGAATGCGGGACAGCGTTGCTCAGTATCCGAGACGGACCGCACACTGGGCGGCATGCCGAACGACGCGACGTACACCCATGGCCACCACGACTCCGTGCTGCGCTCGCACCGCTGGCGCACCGCCGAGAACTCCGCCGGTCATCTGCTCCCGGAACTGCGCCCCGGGCAGCGGCTGCTGGACGTGGGCTGCGGCCCCGGCACCATCAGCGCCGATCTGGCGGAGCGGGTGGCCGGGGACGGCGGCGAGGTGGTCGCGGTGGACGCGGCGGCCGGCGTCCTGGAGC
>NZ_JBHWJL010000107.1:0-2350 GCF_042731495.1 Streptomyces sp. NPDC059853 | reverse complement strand
CGCGCGGGGTGAGCAACATCCGCTTCACCACGGGTGACGCGCTGGCGCTGGACTTCGCGGACGGCACCTTCGACGTCACCCACGCCCACCAGGTGCTCCAGCATCTCGCCGACCCGGTCGCGGCCCTGCGCGAGATGCGCCGGGTGACCCGGCCGGGCGGGGTGGTGGCGGTCCGGGACGCGGACTACGCGGCGATGACCTGGTTTCCGGATGTCCCCGGCCTGGCGGAGTGGGCGGCGCTGTACCGCGCGGTGGCCCGCGCGAACGGCGGCGAGCCGGATGCCGGGCGGCGGCTGCTGTCCTGGGCGCGGCGGGCGGGTTTCACCGACATCCGGTCCTCGGCCGGCGTCTGGACCTTCGCCACCGAGGCGGAGCGTGCCTGGTGGAGCGACCTGTGGGCGGAACGCACCACCGCCTCCGCGTACGCCGACCGCGCGGTCTCCGGCGGGTTCGCCACCCGCGCCGGTCTGGAGCGCGTCGCGGCGTCCTGGCGGGAGTGGGGCCGCGCGGCGGACGGCTGGTTCGCGGTCCTCAACGGTGAGGCGCTGTGCCGGGTCTGACCCCCGGGCGCGGCCGTCGCGCCCGGGGGCCCGGCGGCATGCGGCGGCGTCGCCTCGGTCCCGGGCCGCGCACCACTTGACCTCAAGCGCACTGGAGATACGAGGCTGCTGTCGCGGCACCGGCCGCACCCGTACCCGTAGCCGTACGGCGCCCGCGACGCACACCGGAGCCACCGGCTCCCCGAGGAGGTCCCGCGATGAACGACATGGTCCGCCGGTGGATCGGACAGCACGCCCACCGCCTCACCACCACCGATCCCCACGCGCCGCTCGACGATCTCCGGCCGCTCGTCCGCCTCGTCGGGGACGCCCCGGTGGTGGCGATCGGCACCGCGACCCGGCAGTCCCGCGAACTCTCCGTCCTCGCCCACCGGGTAGTCCGGCTGCTGGTTGAGGAACTGGGGTTCCGCTCGTTCGCACTGGAGGGGGACGACGCGGCACGCGTCGGCCTCGACGCCCACATCGCGGCCGGAAAGGGCGACGCCCGGGCGCTGCTGGCCGGGGCCAGGTCCTTCTGGCAGACGGGCGAAATCCTCGACATCGTCCACTGGCTGCGCTCCTTCAACCGCCGCCACCCCGGCGACCCGGTGCGGTTCACCGACGGTCTCTCCGCTCCCCGGGAGCCGGTCGTGCCACTCGACGGACTCGCCGCGATCGAGCGGCGGCTGGCCGAGGACGTCATCGACCGGCACGACCGCACCGGTGACCGCGTCGTCTACTGGGGTGGCATCGCGCACACCGCCGTGGGGGACCCGCGCACCGTCTCACCGTCCACTCCACCACTGACGCACCGGAACGCGGGCGGCTACCTCCGCGAGCGGTTCGGCACCGGCTACGTCTCCCTCGGACTGACGTTCCACCACGGCACCCTGCCCGTCGCGGTGCCGGCGCCGCCGGGGGAGTTCGCGGAGTCCACCCTGGGGGGCACCGGGCCCGGCGCCTACCTGCTGGATCTGCGGGCCACCGCGCCGGCCACCGTCCGGGCCTGGCTCGACGCGCCGGCTAGGACACGGCTGGTCGGCCCGCACTACGACCCGGCCGACGACGCGGCGCACCATCTCTCCGGGGGCTCGCTCGCCGGGTGGTTCGACGCCGTCGTCCACACCGAAACGGTCACCCCCGCCCGGCCGCTCCCGCCGGTGCCCGGCACCTGAGCCCGGCGCGGGCCCCGGCCGTCACAGCCAGCCGGTGACCGGGCCGAGCGTGAGCAGTCCGCTGCCCGCTCCGGCCAGCTCCCCGGCGGCCGGGGCCAGCTCCGCCCGGGCCCGGTGCAGCGTCTCCCGGTCGCCGACGGCCGCCGCCGCCCTCGCCGTCAGGCACCACATCGCCTCGTACAGCAGGTCCCGGGGCGGCGGCGGCAGCTCGCGCAGCGCGGCGGCGGCCTCGCCGTCCGCGCCCCGGGCGAGCAGCAGCAGCGGGCGGGTCCACGGGGCGTACGGCCCCCAGTCGGTCTCCTCCCCCGCCCGCCCCGGCTCCTCCCACGGCAGCCCGTGCCGGAGCCGCAGACACAGCAGGGCCAGCGGGAGCAGGCCCCGCTCCATACCGGGCATCCCGGCGCCGCGCAGCCGTTCCGCCGCCGCCCGGTACGCCGCCTCCGCCTCGGCCACCGGGCCGCGCTCGGCGTGTTTCAGCGCCGCGTACCACTGGGTGAACACCGTCACCAGCGGCCGGTCGTGCCGCTCCGCCAGCCGGTCGGGGGCCGCCGCCGGGCGGGGGGGGGGGGGGGCGGGCACCCCCCCGCCGGGGGCCGGCAAACGCGTGAGATGGGCGCGGCTGGAGTTAGGGGGGCT
>NZ_JBHWJL010000106.1:8144-16403 GCF_042731495.1 Streptomyces sp. NPDC059853 | reverse complement strand
GGCCGCGATGGCCAGGGCCAGCACGGCCACCGCGACCACGGTGCCCACCGAGGGCGCTGCCAGGCCCACATCGGGCAGCCCGCCGCCCGGGTTGCCGAAGACGGCGGCGAACCGGCACCCCAGCAGCAGCCCGGCCGGACCGGCGACGAGCGCCGCCGCCAGATACTTCGCCAGCAGCACCCCCGCGACCATCGCCGGGGAGGCACCGACGGCCTTCAGCAGCCCGACCCTGCGGCCCTGTTCGGCCAGCCGGCCCGCCACCAGACTGCTCGCCGCCGCCGACGCGAGCACCACCAGCAGCCAGCCGGCTGCCGTAAGGGCGTCGTGCACACTCCGCAGGTTGCCGGAGGCGTTCGCCGCGAAGAACTCCCACGACCGGACAGTGACCGGGGCGGCGAGGACAGCCGGGGAGCGGACGAAGTCCTCGGCCCGCTCCGGCTCCGCCAGCCTCAGATGCGCGACGTAGGAGATCGGCAGCGCGTCCGAGGCCAGCCGCAGCAGATCGTCCCCGGTGAGCCACACCTGCCCGGCGTCGGGCGAGGGCCCGCCGCCCTGCGGCGACCACACCGCACGCGGATAGGGCGAGGACGCGGCGGTCCTGGCCACCCCGGTCACCGTGAAACCCTTTCCACCGATCGTCAGCCGGTCGCCGGTGCGCACCCCGAGGGCGAGCGCGAATGCCCGCTCCACGACCGCCCCGCCCGGGCTCACCCAGTCGCCGGCCACGAGGTGGGGACGGTCGATGGCGTCCGGCACCGGATCCCTCCCTTCCACGACCGCCCGCACCGTCATCCCGTGCGCCTCGATCATCGGGAAGAGCACCGGATGCGGCCCGCCGCGCGCGGTGACCCCGGGGAGATCGAGGAGCGGATCGAGCTCGCGCAGCGCTCTCTCGCCCGTACTGGTCGGCATCGCCAGCACATCGGGGCCGTCGGTGGCGGCCCTGACCTCCGCGTAGGACTGGTCCACCGAGTCCCGCAGCGTCAGTCCGGTGGTGACCGTGGCGCACACGGTGGTGACCGTCACCAGCAACAGTGCGGTATGCGCCGGCCGGTGGCGCAGCGAGCGCAGGGCGAGGCCCATCAGCAGAAGGAGACGCCCCATCGGTCAGAACCCCAGATCGATCAGAGCGGCGGGTGACGCTTCGGCCGGCGGGAACACGGTGTCGTCGACGAAGGCGCCGTCGCGCATGCCGATCACCCGGTCCGCGGTCGCGGCCACCCGGGCGTCGTGCGTGACCATCACCAAGGTCTGCCCGCCCAGGCGCAACTCCGCGAACAGCCGCAGCACGTCCCGGGTGGCCGCGCTGTCCAGGTTGCCGGTCGGCTCGTCGGCCAGGATGAGGGACGGCTTGTTGATCAGCGCCCGCGCGATCGCGACCCGCTGCCGCTGCCCGCCGGACAGGGCGGACGGCAGCTGCCCCGCCCGGTCCCCGAGCCCCACCCGCTCCAGCAGCGCCACGGCCCGCCGACGGGCCCGGCGCCGCCGGCACCCGGCCAGCACGGCCGGCAACTCCACATTCTCGGCCGCCGACAACTCGTCCATCAGATGGAAGGACTGGAAGACGAAGCCGATGTGCGCACGGCGCAGCCGGGCCAGCGCCCGCTCCCCGAGGACGTCCAGCCGCCGGCCCGCCAGCCGGACCTCGCCACCGGTCGGCCGGTCCATGCCACCCAGCAGATGCAGCAGCGTGGACTTGCCGCACCCACTCGGCCCCGTCACCGCCACGCTCTCGCCCGCACCGACCCGCAGATCGACCTCGTCCACGGCCCGTATCCGCCCCCCGTCGTCACCGTGGCTCCTGGACAGCCCGCGGGCCTCCAGCAACCACGGACCACCGGCCTCCCGGCTCATCCGTCCTCCCCGCTCTCCCGCCATGTCCGCTCGCACGCCTCCAGCCAGCGCAGATCCGCCTCCAGCCGCACCACGACCCCCTCCAGCAGCAGCGCGGCCACCCGGTCCCCCGGCCCGTCCAGCGCGGCCCGCTGCGCCGCGCGCAGCCGTCGCATCAACTCCCGCCGCTGGGCGTCCACCAGTTCGACCGGATCCGCCAGGCCGCTGGTCGCGGCGGCGACCAGCTTCAGATGGAAATCGGCGAGGTCCGGCTTGGCCCAGGTGACCCCGCGCAGCCAGGCCATCGCCCGCTCCCGCCCGGCGGCCGTCACCTCGTACACCTTGCGGTCGGCCACGCCCTCGGCTCCGAGGCACACGACGTGGCCCGCCTTCTCCAGCCTGGACAACGTGACGTACACCTGCCCGGGATTCAGACCCTCCCCCAGCACCCCGAGCGCCGCCTGCACCCTGGCCCGCAGCACGTACCCGTGCGCCGGCTCCTTGACCAGCATGGCCAGCAACGCGTCCTGCATCCCGCCCCTCCGACATCGGCCGGGTACATCTAACGGTTATCCCCTCCGTCGGTCAACTCGCCCCGGCCGCAGGCACGGTGGAGAATCCCGGCATGGAGGTGGAGCGCGCGGGGATGACGCTGGACCAGCACAACACCGCCCGCGACCAGGGCACCGTGTTCGCCGTCCAGTACGGGGACCTCCGCACGGCGCGGGACGCGGACGGTGGCGGACGGCACGCCGCCGGCACCGGACCGGCCGAGCGGCCGGAGCCGTCCTGACGCGGTGCCCCGGGGCGGGTCAGCCCGGGGTGCGACCGGCCCGCGAGCCCACCGGCCCGCCGGGGGCGACCCACCGGCGCGGCGCGCTCAGGGCAGCTGGAAGGTGTCGGCCAGGAGCGCCGTCTGCACGTCGAGCAGGGTGGCGGGGTCGTGCCCCATGCCGCTGAACTGGCCGGTGACCTCCAGGCTGACCGTGCCGTGCATCTGCGGCCAGGTCATCACGGCGCCGGTCAGCGCGACGTTCGCGGCGGCGTCGTCCGCCGGCCGCCCGGTCCACTGCTCGACCCAGGCCGCCACCTCGGGCCGCTCCCGCAGCCAGCCCCGCAACTGCGCCAGGAGCGGGTCCACGGAGACCAGCGGCCGCCCGTGGGCGAAGACGGACAGGAAGGGGCCCAGGACGGAGCGGGCCTTCAGCACGGTCTCGGCCGGGGCGGTGAAGCCCGCCACCGGGGTGCCCTGGATGAGCAGATACAGGTGCGGCTCTGCCACGGCCCACGCGCGGTAGGCGCCGGTCAGGGCGTGCAGCGCGGCCCGGCCGCCCGCCGTGGTGTCCACCGCGTGGACCGCCGTGGCCGCGCCGTCGTAGGCGTCGAGTACCAGCTCCGCCAGCAGGTCGTCGCGGCTGGCGAAGTAGCGGTAGAGCGCCGGGCCGGACATCCCGATCTCCTTCGCGATGCGCAGGAGCGCCACGCCCTCGATGCCGCCGGCGGCGAGCTGCCGCAGGGCCGCTTCCTTGATCTCCGCGCGGGTCTGCTCCCGGTACCGCGCACGCGGACTGTTCACCCGGTCTGCCATTCCCGCCTCCTGTCGCCGCTCGCCCCGGACTGTGCGGCCCGGATCGTGTGCGTCACTGTATCGCTGACGTGACAGGGCGGAGCTCCCTCCCGGCGCCGGTCGGGGGAGGGCTGCGCGGGTGGGCGGCGCCGTGCGGTCAGCCCGCCGCCCGTGCGGCGAGGAAGCCCCGGTACCACTCCAGGGTCTCGCTCAGGGTGACCGTGATCGGGGTGGGTGCGACGCCGAACTCCCGCTGGAAGGCGGTGGAGTCCATGATCTGCGGCTCGGTGTGCTGGTAGAACAGCTCGGCGTACGAGCGCATGAACGTCTCGTCGAACGGGCCGAAGGCGCGCGGCCCGTCCAGAGCGGTGATCCGCACCGGCTGTCCCACGAGATCGCCCAGGAGGGTGAGGATCTCCCGCGTGGTGCGGGCGGGCGCGGTGGGCAGGTGCCAGACCCGGCCGTCTCCCGAGGGGTGCTCGCCGAGTACGGCCAGGCCGCGGGCCACGTCGAGGATGCTGGTGTAGCTGTGGGCGAGGTCGATGTCGCCGAGCACCAGGACCTCACCGCCGGTGAGCGCGGCCGGGAAGACGGCCCCGCCCAGGGTGGAGTTCAGGACCCGGGGCCCGACGAAGTCCGCCGAGCGGCCCAGCACGACCCGCGCCCGCCCCTCCCGGTGCGCGGCGAGGTAGCGCTCGTCCAGCCCGGCGCGCATCCTGCCCTTGGCCGTGGTCGCCCGCCACGGGGTGTCCTCCGTCATGACCTCGCCGTGCGTCGCGCCGTAGGGGTACAGCGTGTCCAGCACGACCAGCCGCGCACCGGTGCGCGCCACCGCGCCCAGCACGGCCTCCTGAATGCGGGGCATGACGTCGACCTGCAGGTGGTAGGCGACGTTGACGCAGTGGTAGACGACATCCGCGCCCTCGATCGCGGCGAGCGCCCCGTCCACCGTGCCGACGTCCCCGGTGACCCGTTCGACGCCGGTGAGGGGCTCACCGGTACCGGAGCGGTCGACCAGCCGCACCCGGTGCCCGCGGCGCGCGAGTTCGAGGGCCACGGAGGTGCCCGCGGGGCCGGCCCCCAGAACGGTGTGGAGCGCACCCGGTGCTGCGGTCATGACGTGTTCCTCTCGGTGGCGAGTGACAGGGATTCGGTGTGGTTATCTGCGAACGCGTTCGTTATACACCGTAACTAAGATTGCTGTCTATCGCCAATGGCGTGGAGATCCGGGGAGGGGCGTGGGGCCCGCGCGTGGTGGCGGCCCGGGGTGCACGCGCGCCGGAGGGGCGGGCCGGGGCGTCCGGTGACGGACGCGGTGGCACCGGCCCGCGGGCGGTTTGCGACAATCGGTCCCCGTGCCGGGACCCGGACGGCCCCGCACGGCAGCCGGCGGGCGCGGTCGTGGCGACAGCTCACCCGACGGGAGGAGGCCCCCGCATCGGCCGGGAAGGCCGTGGACATCGGGAGCGGAGACGTGCGGGGCGGGTGCATACGCGGCGGCGGAGACGATCGCGGCCCGGGCGGCCCGCCGGATGGCGGCGACCGCGGGCCGGGTGAGGAGTCCGGCCGGGACGGCGCCCCGCGGGCGGCGCCCCTGGAGCAGCCCAACCTCGTCGCACCCGTGGACGTCCCCGCGCTGTCCCCCCGGCTCTGGACGCTGGTGGTGGCCACCGGTGTGCTCGCCGGGCTCGCCGGGAGCGCCCTCATGCTGCTGCTGGAGGCGACCTCCGCCCTGGTGTACGCCCACCGGTCGGGCGACTTCCTGACCGCCGTCGAGGAGGCCGGTCCCGGGCGCCGGGTCCTGGTGCTCGCCGCCGCCGGAGTACTGGCCGGGGTCGGCTGGTGGCTGCTCGCGCGGTGGACCGGGCCCGGCGGGTCCGAGGTGAGCACCGCGCTGTGGCGGGACCAGGGGCGGCTGCCGATGCGGCGCAGCCTGGGCACCGCCTTCCTGTCCACCGTGATCGTCGGCATGGGCGCCTCACTGGGACGGGAGGCCGCCCCCCGGCTGGCCGGCGCGGCGCTGGCCTCCCGGCTGTCCGACTGGGCCGGCATCGACACCGCGCACCGCAGACTCCTCGCCGCCTGCGGTGCCGGCGCCGGCATGGCCTGCGTGTACAACGTGCCGCTCGGCGGGGCGCTGCTGACCCTGGAGGTGATGCTCGGCGCCCTGTCGCTGCGGCTCGCCCTGCCCGCCCTGGCCACCTGCTGCGTCGCCACCGGCGTGTCCTGGATCGTCCTGCCGACCGGGCCCACCTACCGGCTGCCCGAGGTGCCGCTGTCCGGTTCGCTGACCGTGTTCGCCCTGGTCATCGGCCCGCTCGCCGGGCTGGCCGCGGTCGGCTGGGTCCGGATGATCCGCGTCGCGCACCGGCGCCGCCCCACCGGCCGCGGCCTGCTGATCGCGCCCGCGCTGGTGTTCACCGGGGTCGGGCTGCTGGCGATCCCCTACCCGGAACTGCTCGGCAACGGCAAGGACATCGTCGACCTCGCCCTGGGCGCGCAACTGGCCGTACCCGCCGTCCTCGTGCTGCTGCTCCTCAAACCGCTCGTCACGGCCGGCAGCCTGGGCAGCGGAGCGAGCGGCGGGCTGTTCACCCCGACCATCGTCATCGGCGCCCTGCTGGGGGCGCTGGCCGGGCGGGGCTGGGCCCAGCTGTGGGACGCGCCGGCCGCCGGCTTCGCGGTCCTCGGCGCCGCCGCCGTCCTGGCCGCCGCCATGCAGGCGCCCCTCGCCGCCGTGGTCCTCATGCTGGAGCTGACCCGCACGATCGACGCCCTGACGGTGCCGCTGATCCTCGCCGTCACCGGGGCCATCCTGGTCTCCCGCGCCCTGGACACCCCCTCCCTCTACTCGGTGCGCCTGCCCGCCCAGTGAGCCCTCCCGGCGGAGGGTGTATCGTCGGTCACACGGAGAACCGTATCCAGGGAGATACCGACGTGGTGGGTGAAGACGACATCTCGGGGTGATACCCGGGCTGCCAGGCCGCCGGCCGGTGCGTGTGCGCGCCGGGGTGGCCTCGTTGTCGTCCCCTGAACCGTCTTCCCGGGCACCGCGCTGCCGGGCGCCCGCGTTCTCCCCCGAGGTCTTTCCATGTCCGACGCTTTCGTCACGTGCACCGGTCTGTCCTTTTCCTGGCCCGACGACACCCCCGTCTTCAGCGACCTGACCTTCACCCTCGGCACCGGCCGCACCGGTCTTGTCGCGCCCAACGGCTCCGGCAAGAGCACGCTGCTGAAGCTCATCGCCGGTGAACTGCGCCCCACCGCCGGTACCGTCACCGTCTCCGGGCCGCTCGGCCACCTCCCGCAGACCCTGCCGCTGGCCGCCGGTCTCACCGTCGCCGAAGTGCTGGGCATCGCCGAGGTGATCCGCGCCCTGGACGCCGTCGAGGCGGGCGACGTGGCCGAGGAACACTTCGCCACCATCGGCGACGACTGGGACATCGAGGAGCGCACCCGCGCCCAACTGGACCGGCTCGGGCTCGCGGACCTCACCCTGGACCGCGAACTGCGCACCCTCAGCGGCGGCCAGATCGTCCAGCTCGGGCTCGCCGCCCAACTCCTCAAGCGCCCGGACGTGCTGCTGCTGGACGAACCGACCAACAACCTCGACCGCGACGCCCGGCACAAGCTCTACGACGTCCTGGCCGACTGGCCGGGCTGCCTGCTGCTCGTCAGCCACGACCGCGCCCTGCTGGACCGCATGGAGCGGATCGCCGAACTCCACCACGGCACCCTGCGCTTCTTCGGCGGCGACTTCACCGCCTACCAGGAGGCCGTCCGGGCCGAACAGGAGACCGCCGAGAAGAACGTCCGCAACGCCGAGAAGGAACTCAAGCGCGAGAAGCGGGAGATGCAGCAGGCCAGGGAGCGCGCCGAGCGCCGGGCCGGCAACGCCTCCCGCAATCTGAAGAACGCCGGACTGCCCCGCATCTTCGCCGGGAACATGGCACGCGGGGCCCAGGAGTCGGCCGGCCGCGCCGGCCAGATGCACGCCTCCCGGGTGAGCGAGGCCCGGGCCCGGCTGGACGAGGCGGGGCGCGCCGTCCGCGACGAGCAGCGGCTGACCCTCGACCTGCCCGACACGGACGTACCCGCCGGCCGCACCCTCTTCCTCGGCCGGGGGCTGCGGGTGCGCCACGGGGAGCGCGCCCTGTTCGGCCCGCAGGGCGTCGACCTCACCGTCCGGGGGCCCGAACGCATCGCGCTGACCGGCCCCAACGGTGCGGGGAAGACCACGCTGCTGCGGCTCCTGGAGGGCGGTCTTGAGCCGGAGGCCACCGAACTGCGGCGCGCCGGCGGCCGCGTCGCCTACCTGTCGCAGCGGCTCGACCTGCTGGACACCGGCCGCACCGTCGCCGAGAACTTCACCGCGTTCGCGCCGCACCGCGCCGAGGCGGACCGGATGAACCTGCTCGCCCGCTTCCTCTTCCGGGGCGCCAAGGCCCATCTGCCGGTCGGGGTGCTCTCCGGCGGTGAACTGCTGCGCGCCACCCTGGCCTGCGTGCTGTGCGCCGAACCGGCCCCGCAGCTGCTGCTGCTGGACGAGCCGACGAACAACCTCGACCTGCTGAGCGCGGGCCAGCTGGAGAGCGCGCTGTCCGCCTACCGGGGCGCGTTCGTCGTCGTCAGCCACGACGAACCGTTCCTGGCCAGGATCGGGATCGGACGGTGGCTGCGGCTGGCCGACGGGACACTGACGGAGGGGGACCCCTCCCGGGGCTGACCCACCGGCGCCCGCTCCGCGCGGGCGCCGCCCCCCCCCCCCCCGCGCCCCCCCCGGCCCCCCCGGGGGGAGCCCAGCCCCCCCCCCCCGGCCCGGGCCCCACCCCGGGCCGGAGGCCCGGGGGGCCCCGGGG
>NZ_JBHWJL010000106.1:0-8134 GCF_042731495.1 Streptomyces sp. NPDC059853 | reverse complement strand
CCGCCGCCCCGCCCCCGTCCCGCCCCGTACCCCCAGGTGGATCACCATGCCCCGACCCGCGCTCCAGGCGCACGACCTCGTCCGTATCCACGGGGGCCGCCGGATCGTCGACGGCCTCTCCCTCACCGCCGCCCCCGGCCGCCGCCTCGGCCTGATCGGCGAGAACGGCGCCGGCAAGACCACGCTGCTGCGGCTGCTCGCCGGGGTGGACCGGCCCGACGCGGGCCGGGTCACCCGCCCCGCCGACCTCGGCTTCCTGCACCAGGAGCTGCCGTTCGACCCGGCGCGACCATCGGCCAGGTCCTGGACGACGCGCTGCGCGAGGCCCGCGCCGCCCTGGCCGGACTCGACCGGCTGACCGGTCTGCTCGGCCGCACCCCGGAGGGCTCACCCGGCCACGCCGCTCTGCTCGACGCCTACGGCGCGGCCCTCGAACGCGCCGAGGAGGCGGAGGTGTGGGACGCCGACCGGCGCGCGGCCCACACGGTGCGCGGGCTCGGCCTGGGAGGCCTCTCCCCGGACCGGACGCTCGGCTCCCTCTCCGGCGGCCTGCGCGGCCGGCTCGCCCTGGCCGCGCTGCTGCTGCGCCGCCCCGCCGCCCTGCTGCTGGACGAACCGACCAACCACCTCGACGACGAGGCGGCGGCCTTCGTCGAGGAGCGGGTGCGCGCACTGTCCGGGGCCGTCGTGGTGGCCAGCCATGACCGCGCCTTCCTGGACGCCGTGTGCACCGACCTGATCGACCTCGACCCGGCACCCGGCGGGCCGGTGCGCTACGGCGGGAGCTACCGCGACTATCTGGCGGCGCGGCAGGCCGAACGGCGGCGCTGGGAAGAGCGGTTCGCCGGGGAGCAGCAGGAACTGCGGGCACTGCGCCACGCGTCCGGGGTGACCGCGCACCGGCTCGCCCCGGACCGGGGGCGGACGGACCACGAGAAGATGGGCTACGGTCACCGCGCCGGCCGGGTCCAGCGGCAGATCTCGCGCCGGGTGCGGGACGCCGCCCGGCGGCTGGCCGAGCTGGAACGGACCGCGACCGCCGCGCCGCCGCGCCCGCTCACCTTCCGGCCGGCGCGTCTGGCCACCGGGAGCGGGACCGCGGAACCGGGGGAGAACGGGCAGTACGGCGAATCCCTGGTGGCCCTCCGCGCGGTCCGCGTCCCCGGCCGCCCGCCGCTGCCGCCGCTGGAGATCGGGGAAGGGGACCGGCTCCTGGTCACCGGCGGCAACGGGGCCGGCAAGTCCACCCTGCTGTCGGTCCTGGCCGGCCGGCTCCCCGCACCCGGCGGCATCCACCGGCGGCCCGGCCTGACCACCGCGATGCTCACCCAGGACACCGTGTTCGCGCACCCGGACCGTACCGCCCGGCAGATCTACGCCCGCGCGCTCGGAGCGGAACGCGCGGCGGAGGTGCCGCTCGTCTCGCTGGGGCTGCTGAGCGAGGCCGACACCCGGCAGCCGGTCGGCCGGCTGTCGGCCGGCCAGCGGCGCCGGCTCGCCCTGGCCCTGCTGGTGGCGCGTCCGCCGCACCTGCTGCTGCTGGACGAGCCCACCAACCACCTCTCGCCCCGGCTGTGCGACGAACTGGAGGCGGCCCTCGGACCGGGACCCGGCGCGATCGTGGTGGCCAGTCACGACCGCTGGCTGCGCCGCCGCTGGGGCGGCCGCGAGCTGCGGCTGCCCCCGCCCGGGAGCTGACACCCGCCCGGGCGCGGCGGGTGTGGTGTGCCACCGGCGGGGAGGTGGTGACGGACCGTGGAGAGCGTCCGCGGTGACCCGCCCCGGCGACCCGGAAACACGCGCATGGACCGCTTGCCCCTGGCCCCGCCCCCGAGCCCCCGGTGCCGGAGCGTACTCACAGCGGTGCGCCCGGCGGGATCCAGGGCGCGGGGACGGGCGCGGCGTCCGGCCCGTCCGGCGGGTCGCCCGCGTGCGGGCGCAGCGCGGCGCGGACCGTGTCGTGGGTGGCCTCGTCCCCGAGCAGCGTGTGCAGGGCGCGGCGCAGCACGCCGGTGGCGGTCTCCCGGACGGCCCGGGCGACGCCGTCGTCGCCGCGGTCCACCGCGAGCGCCGCCAGCAGGGCCGCGGCCACCTCGCCCGGGCCGGGGATCTCCGGGTCCCGGGCGTGCTGCCAGGCCAGCCGGTTGAGCAGGGAGGGCTTGAGGAGTTCGCCGGTGACCAGCGCGGTCGCGGACGCCGCCGCCGTCAGCGGGTCGAAGACCCGGCCGGCCCGGCCGCGCAGCGCGTCGGGGTGGCGCTCGTAGCGGATGGCCGGGGGCGTCAGCAGGTCCAGCACGGCCGGGGGCGGGACCAGCAGCGCGGGATCGAGCAGCCCGGCCACCCGGTGCAGGGCACGCCACTGGTCGGCGGCGGGGACCGGGGTGGTGCCCGGCCGGGTGTAGTCGTACCGGACGCCGCCCACCAGCCGGGCCACGGCGGTGAGCTGGTGGCGGTGGTACAGGTGCAGCAGGAGCGCCCGGTCCTCCAGGGCGCCGTGGTGGTGGTCCGGGGGCAGGACGGCGCGGGAGAAGCCGGCGAGCGCGGTGCGGCGTACCTCCAGTACCTCCTCCAGCGCGGCGAACGGATCGGCGACCGGCACCGTCCAGGGCACCGCGTCCGCGTGGGCCGCTCCGGGGCCGTTCGCGTCCTCGTCCGACAGGTAGAGCAGACCGTCGGCCGCCGCTTGCGCGCGCAGGCGGGCCAGGGAGGCGGCGGTGTGGTCCCCGTAGGCGTGCGCCACCAGGAAGTGGTCCCAGGGGCCGAGGCCCTCGCTGTAGGCGTGGGTGGTGTCCAGCCGGCCGTCGGCGGTGACGGTGAGCCGCGGGTGCGGGTAGTCCATGACGGACGGGCGCGGGTGGTGGTGGCTGGCGAAGTTGTGCATGAAGCCGAGGGCGTGGCCGATCTCGTGGGCGGCCAGCTGGCGGATGCGGCGCCGGACGAGATCGTCGACGGCGGCCAGCCGTTCGGCCTCGTCGGGCCGGCCGTAGGGCGCCAGCAGCGCTTCGGCGAGCGCGGTGACCTGGGCGACGCGCTGGGAGCCGAGCCGGACCCGGCCGTGCAGGATCTCGCCGGAGCGCGGGTCGGTGAGGCTCTGGCCGTGCGACCAGCCGCGGCCGTCGCGGTGTACCCACCAGACGGTGTGGTGCGCGGGGTCGCTCAGATCCAGGCCGCGCGGCGCGGTCTCCACCCGGAACGCGCCGGGCAGGCCCGCCGCGTCGAAGGCCTCCTGCCACCAGTTGCCGCCCTCGACGACGGCGGTGCGCACCGGGTCGGGGACGGCCGGGTCGACGAGGAAGACGACGGGGCGCGGGGTGCCGTCGGGCGCGGCCAGCCGGAACCGTGGCTGGTGGCGCACCACGGTGCCGGGGACGGGGGCGCCGTGGTCGCGGTGGCCGGTGCCGTAGCCGCCGGACGCCGGGTGGTAGGGGCGGGCGGGCAGCGGTTCCGCGGGCAGCGGCAGCAGTTCCAGCCGCTGGACCAGGCTGAGAGTGGGGGGAGCGGGGCCAGGGAGCGTACGGCCTCGCCGGTGGCCCGGCCGCGCAGGGTGAGCAGCGCGGGCAGCCGGATGCCGTGCGGGCCGCCGGAGGGGACGGTGCCGGGGGCGGGGGCGCAGCTGGCGGCGGGGTCCACGGTGTAGTCGCCCTGGCCGCGGTCGCGCAGCTGGGCGGCGATGCCGTGCAGATCGGTGAGGGCGAGCGCGGTGATGTCCACGACGGCGGCCGGTCCGTCCTCGCGCAGCACCGGGCCGCTCCACAGCACGGAGCCGGCGAAGTTCTCCTCCCCGGCCCGGGCGGCGTCCGCGGCGCCGCCCGCGCGGTGGTGCTTGTTGCGGACGAGGAGCAGCACGCGTCCGGCGGCGCGGTGGAAGACGGCGATCCGGTCGGGGCCCGCGGTGCCCCGGTCGAGGGTGAGGGCACTGGAGCCCAGGCCCTGGGAGAGGGAGGCGGTGAGCAGGAACGGGGTGTCGAACTCGGCGACGGACAGCAGGATCGTTCCGTCGTCTCCGTCCGTCAGCAGGTGCCAGCGGGGAGGGGCCCCGGGGGCGGGGGAGGGGGCGGGGGGTATCGGGGCGGTCATGCGGCGGGGCCCGTTCTGTCGGCGGGGATCTCGTAGGCCAGCCGGAAGCGCTCGCCGGGGACCACCAGGTCGGCGGTCTCCAGGGCCAGCGCGTCGGCGTAGTAGGTGCGTTCGATGGCCGCGACGGCGGCGCCCGGGGTCAGATCGAGGTCGGCGGCCTCCTCGCGGGTGCACGGCCGGGCGGTGACGGTCTCGGTGGAGTGGGTCACCCGGATCCCGATGTAGGTCATCCGGGCCACCACGCTCTCGCCCGCCATCGGGCCGGCTCCGGGCAGGGTGACGGGGGTGCCGCCGGTGATCTCCAGCGGTTCCCAGCTGACGCAGAGCATCGCGGGCAGGTCGTCGCGGCTGAGCCGGTAGCGGCTGCGCACCACCTGGGCGCCGGGGGCGAGGCCGAGCCGGGCGGCGATCGCGGGTGCGGCCGGTTCGGTGGTGGACAGCGGGGTGCTGCGGACGATCCTGCCCTCCCCGGTGCCCCGGTCCGCGCCCGGGTCGGAGACGGCGAGGGTGCCGAGGAGCCGCTCCCGGGTCCAGGAGCGTGTCATGGTGCCGGTGGAGGGCTGTTCGCGCAGATAGACGCCCTGTCCCGGGCGGCCGCGGACGATGCCCTCGGCGGCCAGCAGCCGGACCGCGGCGGCGGCGACATTGGAGCCGACCCCGTACTGGCGGGAGAGTTCCGCGCGGGAGGGCAGCCGCCGGCCGCCGGTGAACTCGCCGTCCGCGATGCGCCGCCGCAGTTCGTCCGCCACCGTGCGATAGGCCGGGACCGGCATCAGCGCGTCTCACTTCCTGGACGGCGTCTCAGAATGCGAGACACTTGGGCGAGGAATTCCTTGACTCTCGGAGCGTAGCGGATGCGGACGGCGGAGCCACGCCCGGTCACCTGATGCATCAGGTGGTGCCGAACGCCCCTTTTCCGGCGCCGCGACCCCATCATTCCCGCCGCCTGATGCATCAGGTGACCGTCGTCCCGCCCGCCCCGCAGCCCCGTCCGCACCGCCTTCGGAGGCGCCGTTTGCGCCGGTCACGGCTTTACGCGGTGCGATGTGGGCCGCTAGTTTGCTCAGGCGGCACGCGCCCCGTCCCCGTCGTGTCTCATTACCTCGGTCACCATGCGGACGGATGCTCACGGAAAGGAGGGCGACATGGTCGGCGGCCTGCGCCCTCGGACCGGCTCCTGTAGCCGGACGTCCGGTCACCGCTCCAGCGTGAGGACAGCGGCACCCGCCCGCTGACGGCCGGACGTCGCCCCGGGACGCCCGCCCGGCGTCCGCCCCCCGCTCGTCACCACACCCGGAGCTTCGCCATGCCCACTCGCCCACGCCGTCGCCGCCCGCTGGCCCTCACCGCCACCGCCGCCCTCACCGCCGTCCTGGCCGCCTCCTGCGCCTCGCCGGACACCGCCGCCGGGAACGGCGACACCACCACGATCACCTTCATGGGCTTCTACGGCACCTTCCAGGACGCCTTCACCGAGCAGGTGATCAAGCCCTTCGAGGACGCCAACCCGGGCATCAAGGTCACCTACGTACCGATCCAGAACTCCAGCGAAGTGCTGGCCAAGCTGCGGGCCAGCACCGCCCGCCCGGCCGCCGACGTCGCGCTCATGGACAGCTCGGTCGCCCCGACCGCGAACGAGGAGGGCCTGTTCGCCCGGCTCGACCCGGAGCTGGTCCCCAACCTCGACCGGCTCGTGGACGAGGCGGCCGGCAAGGACGGCTTCGGCCCCGGCCTCACCCTGGACAGCCTCTCCATCCTCTACAACACCGAGCGGGTGGACACCGCCCCCACCAGCTGGAACGACCTGTGGGACGAGGCGTACCGGGGCAGGATCGCCATGCCCATCGCCGACACCCGCGGCGTGGCGCTCATCGTCGCGCTCTCGCAGATCCTCGGCACCGACTACCAGCAGGACATCGACCCCGCCATCGACCGGCTCAAGGAACTGGCGCCCGCCGTCGAGACCTGGCAGCCGGCCCCGGACGTCTACACCGCCGTCCAGTCCGGCGAGGCCGACATCGCGGTCGGCTGGAACGCGCGCGGCCAGTTCTACCAGGACACCTCCGGCGGCGTCGTCGCGCCCGTCCTCCCGGAGGAGGGCACCGTCACCCAGATCAACACCATCAACCTGGTCAACAACTCGCCCCGCGCGGAGGCGGCGCAGAAGTTCATCGACTACGCGATCAGCGCCGAGGCCCAGAAGGCGTTCGACGAGGCCGCCTACTACGCGCCCGTCAACAAGGACACCGAACTCGCCCCCGAGGTGCGCGACCGCACCACCGCCTCCGAGGAGCAGCAGGCCCGGCAGATCCCCGTCGACTGGAGCTGGCTCACCACCCGCTACACCGCCTGGGTCGACCGCATCAAGCAGGAGGTCATCGGTGGCTGACCAGCCGGCCGCCCCCGCCGGCGCGGGGTATCTGCGGCTCGCCGGACTCACCAAGGTCTTCCCCGGCAAGGGCCCGCAGGGCGCCGCCGTGGCCGGCATCGACCTGGAGGTGGCGCACGGCGAACTCCTCGCCGTGCTCGGCCCCTCCGGCTGCGGCAAGTCGACCACCCTGCGCATGATCGCCGGGCTGATCGAGCCCAGCGCCGGCACGGTCGAGGTCGGCGGACGCGACATCACCCGGCTGCCGGTGCACCGCCGGGACATGGGCGTGGTCTTCCAGTCCTACGCGCTCTTCCCGCACCTGGACGTCTTCCGCAACGTCGCCTTCGGCCTGGAGATGCGCAAGACCGCCAAGAGCGAGGTCCGCGACCGGGTCGCCCGCGCCCTGGACCTGGTACGGCTCGGGCACCTCGGCGACCGCCGGGTCTCCCAGCTCTCCGGCGGCCAGCAGCAGCGCGTCGCGCTCGCCCGCGCCCTGGTCATCGAGCCCGCCGTGCTGCTGCTGGACGAACCGCTGTCCAACCTCGACGCCCAGCTGCGCGGCGCGATGCGCGACGAGATCCGCCGCATCCACGACGAGACCGGCATCACCACCGTGTTCGTCACCCACGACCAGCGCGAGGCGCTGTCGATGGCGGACCGGGTCGCCGTCATGAACGCCGGCCGCATCGAACAGCTGGGCACCCCGGAGGAGGTGTACGAGCGGCCCTCCGGCCGCTTCACCGCCGAGTTCGTCGGCCGCGCCAACCTCCTGCCCGGCACCGTGACCGCCACCCACGGCACCGGCGCGGGCGCGGGCGCCGAGGTCGCGATACCCGGGCTCGGCACGGTACGGGCCACCGGCGAGGCCGTGACAGCGCAGGGCCGGGCCACCGTCATGCTCCGCCCGCACCGGATCACGCTCCGGCCCCCCGGGGAGGCGGACGCCGGACCGCGCGGCACCGTCCTCTCGGCCGGCTACAGCGGCGAGGTCGTCGGCTACCGGGTCCGCGCCGCGCACGACGGCCCGGAACTGGAGGTCGAACGGCCGGCCGGCGCGGAGGCCGCCTACGGCCCCGGCGCCGAGGTGCTGATCGGCTGGGACGACACCGCCCCCCGGCTGGTGGCCGACGACGGGGACCCGGAATGACCCCCGCCGCCCCCGCCGCCCCCACCGCGCCCGCGCCGACGCCCGCCCCCGCGGTTCCGGCCGCCGGCCGGCTCCGGCGCCACCGCCCCGTCCTGCTCCTGCTGGCCCCCGGCGCCCTCGCCCTGCTGCTCACCTACGCCCTGCCCCTGGTGTGGGTGGTCCGGATGGCCCTCAACCGGCCGCTGGACGGCGGCGCGATCCTCCAGACCGTCACCCTGTCCACCTTCACCGACGTCCTCGCCAGCCCCCACTACTGGAACGTCATCGGCCAGACCCTGCAACTGGGTGTGCTCACCACCGTCTTCACCCTGCTGCTGTCCTACCCGGTGGCGCTCTTCCTGGCCCGCACCGGCAGCCGGTGGCGGAGCCTGCTCTTCGCGCTGGCCGTGGCCCCGCTGCTGATCTCCTCGGTGGCCCGCACCTTCGGCTGGATGGCGATCCTCGGCAACCAGGGCGTCGTCAACAAGACCCTGCTGGCCCTCGGCGTCATCGACGACCCGCTGCGGCTGGCCAACAACATGACCGGGGTGGTGATCGCC